>NZ_JAUBRN010000151.1:0-1498 GCF_036701875.1 Microcoleus sp. MON1_C5
CTGTAGTTTAGACTAACTAAAGATGAGAACGGTGGCCCAAGAAAAACTAGAGCCACCGTTAAGGAGAGAATGAGGGTGAAAAATAAAAACCTATTCACTCCTTAAATGAACAGTGAACGATTAAAGGACTTTCGTCAAGAAGCATACGAGTTATTGGTACGAGGGAAGGATGCAACATTCGAGCTCATGGATGCAGTGATGACCACCAGGAATGCAGCCTGTTTGGCCGAATTTTCGCTCAATCCATTATTCAATCGTCAATGGTCAAGCGTTTACGAGGCATTGCAAGACTGTAGGCCAGACCGGAAAAAACTGATGCTGCTGTATCTCCAGCAATTAGAACAGCAAGTACCCGTAGCAGAACATCTGTTAGTGGCAATTGACCACACTGCATGGGGGAGACCAGATGCTAAAACATTAAAAGATAGAACCCATGAATATCAGGGGGGCGTAATTATTGGACAAGGGTACAGTACCATTGCGTGGATACCAGAAGCACAAGGAAGCTGGGCATTACCCCTACTCCATGAAAGAATTAGTAGTGCGTCTTCACCTATACTTCAAGCAGCTTCCCAACTCAAACTTGTCTGTGAACAGAGCGTTAATCCAGTCTTAGCAGTTTTAGATCGAGAATATGGCAATGCAAATTGGGTACTGGCGCAAGCAGATATTCAAGCTGATTGTTTAATGAGAGTCCGAAAGAATGCCTGTTTGTGGTCAGCACCACCAGCCTATAGTGGTCGCGGTAGACCACGTAAGCACGGGCAGAAAATGAGACTCAATGACCCAAGCACATGGCTCCAAGCGGATAATGTGATTGAAATTGACGAACATTCACAGTTGGGACAAATTCGAGTCAGTCAATGGCTTGACTTGCATTTTTATCGTGCCGCTGAACACAGAGTCAATTTAATCCTCGTCCAAAGAATGAAGCCCATGTCAAACGGTCAGCCGTTTCCACCCTTATGGTTGGCTTGGGTGGGAGAACGAACTCTCCCTCTAGAAACAGTCTGGTTTAAGTATTTACGACGCTTTGGAGTGGATCATTGGTATAAATTTGTCAAGCAACGACTACACTGGACATTGCCTAACCTAAGAACTCCCGAACAATCCGAGCGTTGGAGTGATTTAATGCCGTTGATGAGTTGGCAACTCTGGCTAGCTAGGGATTTAGTGGTTGAGAATGTATTACCTTGGCAATCTGCTACAACCAATTTAACCCCTGGACGTGTTGCCCAATCAATGTTGTCGGTTTTAGTTGACATTGGTACTCCCGCGAAAATGCCTAAACAGAGGGGAAAATCCCCTGGTTGGGAAAAAGGAAGGGTACGAACCAAGGCACCGTCCTATCCCACTGTGAAAAAACGGGTTTCTCGACGCAAAAAGTCTTCAAGATTAGTTATTTAATCTTCTTCCTCTTGAGTTTTTGAGTAACAGCTTGCCGGATATTCAAAGGCAGCTACTTTTGGCTGCAATCATTTTTTAGTCTAAACTACAG
>NZ_JAUBRN010000078.1:0-24829 GCF_036701875.1 Microcoleus sp. MON1_C5
TTTTAAGTCGGGAAGTTTTTCCATTCCTTTATCTAATGTCTATCTCGTCTTCTTGTCAAGGGGGTTGAGCAATTACCTAAAATCTAAAATCAACTTTACTTGTGACTACAGTCATTAAAATATCGCCCAACTTAGAGGATTTCCTAAAACTTCCAGAAACGGAGCCAGCTTCCGAATATATCAACAAAGAAATCATTCAAAAACCCAGGACTCAAGGTGAACATAGCAGATTGCAGGGTAAGCTTTGCAATGTCATCAACCAAATAGTCGAAACACCAAAGATTGCTTATGCTTTTCCCGAGTTGCGTTGCACTTTCAGCGGTGCATCACTTGTCCCAGATGTAGCAGTATTCCGGTGGGAAAGAATTCCCTTTCTACCATCTGGTAGAATTGCTAACCGCTTTGAAAGTTATCCAGATTGGGCGATTGAAATTCTTTCTCCCGAACAAAGCCAAACAAAAGTGCTTGCTAAATTACTTGCTTGTTCGCAACAAGGCACGGAATTGGGGTGGTTAATGATTCCCGAAAAAGAAAGTATTTTAGCCGTATTTCCCGGGCAAAGAGTGGAACTGTACGAAGGTGCAACTGATGTGCAAATACTTAATGGGATTGAGTTACAATTGACTGTTGAAACAGTTTTTAGCTGGTTGAGTTTTAGTTAAGTTAAAAAGAGCTATCGCCATTCTTAAACAACAGAAAGAACCACTCGAAAACCCACAATACTAGCCTTACAATCCGGCTGATATCTGAGGCGGCACGCGCTGCGACAATTCGGAGGATGATCGTTCCAAGAACCCCCCCGCAACAACCTCAACGAAGAGTCCCCGTCAGACTCCCAAACGCTACCATCAGCAGGCGCACCGTTATAATTATTGTGCCAAGAATCCGCGCACCATTCCCAAACATTTCCGTGGAAATCGTACAATCCAAAAGCATTAGGTTTAAAACTGCCAACATCTGTCGTTTGAAAGCGATAAACTCCCTTCGGCGCATCAGCGTAATTAGAATTTCCGTTGTAATTGGCTAACTCGCTGGTAATCGTTTCCCCAAAGTGAAACGGCCCCGTAGTTTGCCCCCGGCAAGCATATTCCCATTGGGCTTCGCTAGGCAAGCGATAATTCTTACCCGTTTTGCGAGAAAGTCTAGCGCAAAACTCCACAGCCTCGTACCAAGATACATTTTCTACAGGTCGATTTGCACCTTTAAAACGGGCAGCATCGGGATTGAGAAATATTTTAATTTGCGGCAGCGCCGCAACTGCTGTCCACTGAGCCTGAGTAACTGGAAATTTGCTAATATAGAAAGATCCTAAAGTTACTGGGTGCTGCGGTTTTTCGTCGCTATCACCCCGCTCTTTTGGAGAACCCATGAGGAAAGTACCGCCAGGAACAGATACCATTTCCAGCACTGTACTGCTACCAAGATGTTCTTCAAAAAAACGCGCTTTGCCACTGTTAACATTAGTTTGCTTCCCGCGCTTGTCTACTGTCACCACCTGAAACTCAAAAGTGCTTTTGACAGGGGCAATTCTCTGCGGTGCCTTGTTGGCAGGTGGATTCGTGTTGGGTTTTCCTGTGGGATTGACAGATACATTGCTATTGATTTTCCCGCTTTGATTGAGCGGAGTATTAATAGCAAGTGACCCTCCCTTTGTCACAGAAGAATTTAAAGCAAGTGGCCCTCCCTTTGTCACAGAAGAATTTAAAGCAAGTTGTCCTCCCTTGACAAAAGGGGGTTGGGGAGGTAAAGAATAGAGATTTAAAGCTTTGATTACTTCATCAGCCGATTGATATCTATTTTTGAGATAATCTTCAATTAACTTATCTAAAATTTTTGTCAACTCGCTGCTGACTTTTGTGCCGGCTGGCAACCGTTCTCGCCAAATCCAGCCGCCGTTTATCGGGTCATAAAGGTCATCGGAACCGTCAACTTTTGGCAAACATTGAGTTAGCAGTCTCAGGCAAGTTATCCCCAAACTGTACAAATCGCTTCCGGGGAAAACTTGACCGCGCATTTGTTCTATCGGCGAATATCCGGGCGTTCCTACCGTCGTGCCTACTTTGCTCATCAGGGAGCCTGTCACTTGTTTGGAAATGCCAAAATCTATCAAAACTAACTCTCCGCGCCCTCCTCTTCGGAAAGCTGAATTGCGAAAATTTCCCGCCTTTGGCAGGGAGGAGCTAACAGAGGTGCGGCGGCGCATGATATTCTCAAGTTTGATGTCTCGGTGAATGACATTGCGATCGTGCACAAATTTCAGAATCGGCAAAATATCTGCCAGCAACTGCCAAATTTTTTCTTCGCTAAAAACGCCCTGCTGAGTTAATTCTGCTAGTAAAGTTTGCCCCTCAATCAACTCTTGTACTAAATAAAGTCGCTTGTCTTGCTCAAAATAAGCAATTAATCGAGGAATTTGGGGATGTTCGCCGAGTTCGTAAAGTCGTTTCGCTTCTTGCTTAAACAATTCTGCGGCTTTTTCAAGTGCGGAGGTTCCTTGAAATTGGGGTACAAACTGCTTGATTACGCAGGGATCGTCCATGCGATCGGTATCTACCGCTTCATAAGTTCTGCCAAATCCCCCTTCCCCCAACAGTCGAATCACGCGGTAGCGGTTTCTGAAGAGAGGCGTGAGGTCGGACTGGCCGCAACTTTGACAAAATTTAGAGTTGTCGGGATTGAAAGGATGAGGACACCTGGGATTAGAACAGTAGAACATATCTGGGAAGAAATGATCTGGTTAAGGTTATGATATATCTTTTCGGCTTCCTCCTGGAAGATTAACAATTAATAATTGGTTATTGACAATTGACCGTAGGGAGGGGATTACCCGCCACTTGTATCGCCCCACGGGAGAAAGTAGAAGGCAGAATTTAAAACGCCAATTAATCCAAAGAAAGGGATTTGAGGGCAAAAACTGCCAGCGCGATCGACCGATTTTAGCAACCCGCTTACCGCCGATATTCGTTTGGGGAGCATTGTAATTTCTTTACAGAGGCCAGTATAGTACAACTCGGCGATCGCCCAACCAAAAAGCGATCGCACTCAAAGAACCATCGGACTAGAAACTAAAAAAGCGCTTTCAATCAGCAATTCAATCGCTTCATCAGGACGTAAGAATTCTACAAGCTCGATCGCCCTTCAAGGCGATCGGGGGAATTACCGCCTGAAATGTCCTATTTGTGCTGCCTTTTTAAAACTTTCCTGCTCCTGCTAAATAACTTTATTCTTGAAGAATTTGACTATTAAAATAGCTGATAGAAACAGAACACAGCATAATAATGCTAGTATGGTTTCTTTGAGATGTGGTGATATGAATACGATAAATCCATTTCCACAAAAAGTGAATTTTCTTGTGAGCCGTTGCTCTTCTAGCCCGCCCGTGAAAGGCTTATTGCAACTGGTACAAGATATCACTTCCAACGAGTTGTTGTGCTCAAGATTGCGATCGCTAGCAACCTCAACTGATTACGCCTCAATCTTTCACCGCTACATCAGATCGAGCTTACAATTTTCAGCCCGAGAACGAAACACTAGGTAGGTGTTTTTTTGTGGGCTGTGGAAATTACACGTGTATCACAATAGGATTACCCCTATCTGCTTGTTATGGAAATAGATCCTGTGCCATTTCTGAATCGCCTCCGGCGCACCATGTCCTCTGCGGAAGCTTGGGGGTTTAGTGTGGTTGGATATCTGATGTGGTTTACCTTAGCGCCGTTGATCCAAGCAGAAATTGGCTCTGCATCGCTGTGGGTCTGGATTCCTGGTGTTATCGTCGGAATTCTGTTTAACCTTCAAGTTCAGAGTTTGGGTCAGAAATATCCAGATGTATCTGGAGGAACACCAAATTACATCACGCGATTGCTCCATCGTTACCCTGCCCTTTCCCGCTACTTGGGGATTGCCTACTACTTGGGGTGGGTTTCCTTTCCGCCCATTAATGCGATCGTCCTCACAAACTTAATTCAATTCCATTTAGAACCGATGGGGCTGAATATTCCAGAAAAAGTGTTTGAGATCGGTTTGACTGCGATCGCTTACTTTTTAGCATTAAGTGGCACCCGCGCCGTCGCCATTCTGCACCTCTTTTTTATCTTTCCTTCGATCGGCTTTTTACTCCTCTTCTGCGTTCAGGGTTTAGGCTGGCTTGCCTTTTCGCCCCAAAGCCCCGGACTCTTGCCCAGCAGCATTGAGGCCATCAGTGTCCAGGACTGGCTCAAATGGTACTTGTTTGCCGCTTATAGCTTCTATGGCTGTGATACAGCTTCATCCTTTGTAGCAGACAGTGTGCACCCAAAAGACACCCTCAAGGCGCTGTCTTGGGTTGCCTGGTTCATGCCTCTAGTGTTTGTGGGTGGCCCTTTAGTGTTGGTGCAGTTGGCAACCGCTGCCGGTTTAGAAGGCAATTTGTACGGCAATTTCCTGGCGGCTGCCAAGCCTTTCTGGGGAGACGCTGCCCCTGCCCTAGTCACGTTGCTGGTTGCCGCTAGCTGTTTGTTGGGATCTGCGACTAGCGTTTGCAATACGCCCCGCATCCTTTTCCAACTCGCGCAGGATGGGCTGTTGTCTCCGGTGTTTGGCGCAGTGTCCCGTCGAGGTTCCCTAGAACCCGCGCTGCTGCTAACCTTTATCTGTAGTTTAGGATTTTTAGTATGGGGCAACACCACTCGAATTGTCGTGGTGTCAGGCGTGAGTTTTTTCATTTCTATCATGGGGTTGCACTTGGGGCTGTGGATGCAGCGCAACGATCCAGTCGTGCGTTGGGGGCGACTATCCCTAGCATTACTGGTGGTGGAGTTCATTTCCCTGGTGGTGGGTGGTTTTGCCTGGGGATGGATGGATTTTGGTCTGGGATTGCTGTTGCCGTTAGTAGTGATAGCGATCGACGCTGCCATTCTGCGGATTCCTTGGGCATCTTTGCATTTACCGTGGTGGGATCGACTCCATACCAAGCCAGTAACTCCTCCTAAAAACGAATACTTTGTGGTTCTTCAGGTCGGAATTTTGATTGCGCTGATTTGTGGTACAGCGACGATCACTTGGCTGATTCGCTCCTGGCTGCGGGTAGAAGCCGGAACCAAGAATCCCTATCTGCTGATTATTGTGTTGATGACGCTGGCATTTGTGGGGGTGGCGATTGCTTGCTGGACAACTCTGCCCCAGGTTGCTGCGATCGAAGAACTAGCAATCTCCTCGACCGCGCAAGCTAAAGAACTGGAGACGACCCTAAACGAACTGAAAAAAGCTCAGATGCAAGTTATCCAAAGCGAAAAAATGTCTAGCTTGGGACAGTTGGTTGCGGGAATTGCCCATGAAATCAATAACCCGGTCAACTTCATCCACGGTAATCTTACCCACCTGGACGAATATACCCAAAATCTGTTGCGGATGATAGAACTCTATCAACAGCGCCATCCCAGCAACGATCCAGACGTGCAAGCAATGGCAGAGGAAATCGACTTGGAGTTCGTCACTGAAGATATCCAAAAAATCGTGTCGTCTATGAAGGTAGGCACCGAGCGAATTCGCGGTATTGTCGTCTCGTTGCGAAACTTTTCTCGCATGGATGAAGCAGATTTCAAAGATGTTGATATCCATGAGGGAATTGAGAGCACATTGCTTATTTTGCAACACCGGATCAAAGATAGATCGGATCGTCGAGCCGTCGTAGTAATCAAAGACTATGGCAAATTGCCCAAGGTGGAATGTTTCCCCGGACAACTCAATCAGGTATTCATGAATATTTTGGTGAATGCTCTGGATGCCCTTGAGGACATGAATACCAAACGCTCCTATCAGGAGCTTAAAGACACCCCGCCTCAGATTACAATTCGGACTTCTGCGATCGACAATCAATGGGTGGAGGTGGCGATCGCTGACAACGGCATGGGTATGCCAGACCCAGTGAAGCAGCGGATTTTTGACCCGTTTTTCACCACCAAACCCATCGGTAAAGGTACGGGTTTGGGGATGTCGATTAGTTATCACATCATTACTGAAAAACATCGCGGTAAAATCAAGTGTTTTTCTACACCTGGCTCAGGCACTAAGTTTGTGATTGAGATCCCCATTCGGCAACAGACAATTTCAGCATTCCCGATCCCTGCTGAATCTTAACCACTTCGCGTTCAGTGCAGCCCTCAAACAATCTGAGGCGGTACCATAATCTATCGGGGTGTTAATTACCGCCAACTGCTCGATATCAAGCCGTAAGAATCTTAGAAGCGCGATCGCCCCAGTCCAAAGATCGCACTCTCCGTATAACAATAAGGATAGAAACCCGCAAGTGCGATCGCAATACCGAATTGATGGGCGATCGACCAAATGGTAATTTTGAAGTATTGGGTATTGAGTATTGCGATCGCCAGCTAACGATCGATTGTGCCGAAAAGACCATGAACTGAAAAAGACTTTATATTACTTGTGTTCATTTGATTGTCCTATTGATTCGAGCCATCAAGTCAAGCTTCTAGCTTTTAATCGTGGCTTTTTCTAGAGTTGCATTAATGGATTAACTTCAGCTTATAAAAAGAATATCACAATTATGATCGATTGTCAATTTCGGGTCATGGCGATCGCGCCTCCCTTATTAATACTCAAAAATACCGCCTGTGTAATAAACAATTCTATATTGCCAACCCCTAATGCTGAACAGGAATACAAATCTCAAACTCCGTCCCTTTTTCTGGCGTTGAAAAACACCTAAGCGTCCCACCATGTTTTTCAGTAATAATCTGATAACTAATCGCCATTCCCATTCCGGTTCCCTTCCCTACAGGCTTTGTTGTAAAAAATGGATTGAATATCTGTGTTTGAATTGATTCTGGAATTCCATTGCCATTATCGGCGATCGCAATTTTAACCCATTGCGAATCTACCACCGAGGTACAAATTGTAATACAACATGGGTGCCTCTCGATCGAGCAAGCTACCCGTTGAGTATTTATTTGTTCGAGTGCATCAATAGCGTTTGCCAAAATATTCATAAATACTTGGTTAAGTTGTCCGGCATAACACTCAACTAGCGGTAAATCACCATATTCTCGAATGACTTTAATTTCTGGATGTTCCGGCCGCGCTTTGAGACGATGTTGCAAAATTAACAGCGTGCTATCAATTCCTTCATGGATATCAACTTCTTTAAATTCTGACTCATCCATTCGGGAAAAATTGCGGAGTGACAGCACAATCTGGCGAATGCGATCGGTACCAATTCTCATAGAACTCAGAATTTTAGGTAAATCATCTTGCAAAAAGTCCAGGTCAATATTTTCTGCTTCTTTCTCAATTTCCCCAATCGCGTTTGGATAATGCTTTTGATATAGGTGTACCAAATTTAATAGACAGTCAGCACAATATTGTACATGAATTAGATTGCTATGAATGAAGCCGACCGGATTGTTAATTTCATGGGCTACTCCTGCAACTAATTGCCCCAAGGATGAAATTTTTTCGGTCTGAATCAGTTGGGTTTGCGTTCGTTTTAAAGTCTCAATTGCCTGCTCAAGCTGCTGAGATTTGTCTCGTTCTCTGGCTTCGCTATCGCGTAATGTGACTTCTATTTGTTTTCGTTGAGCTATTTCTGCGGTGAGTTGCTGGTGGATTTCCAATTGTCGGAATACTTCCTCAAATGTGCTTGCCAAAAATAGAATTTCGTTAGCTGGAATCGTCTTTGGCATAGGAAAGATGCCAGTTTTTTTACTTTGGGAAACTGCTTCTGTCAAGTCCCGCAAGGGTTGCAATACATTCTTCTGAAGGAGTATCCCCATGAGTAACAAAATTGTGATGATGCCAACTAGCAATAACAATGTTGAGGTAATGAAAGTTCTGTCGGCAGCTTGCTTCATTTGGTTGAGATCGAGTAGCGCGATCGCTACTCCCCGTCGTTGGGATGTGCCAAATAAGGTACTGCTAAAAGGCATAATTTGTGCGATCGCAGGCTTGCCATCTAGTACGATATCGTAGCTGACTTCGACGCTTGTGGTTGCCGCTTGGTCGATCGCTTGCGCGAGTTGCGGATAGATCGAAGTGTATGGCTGATTAGTCGCATTCTGAGGGCTGCGCGCGATCGCCATTCCAGATGGATCGACAATCGCAATTTCCAGCACACCGGGCATCGTGGCAAAATTTTGCACAACCCGTCGCAGAATGCTTTTATTCTCCAACTCTACTAAGCCTTCTGTAGAAAACTCCAGAGATTGTGTAATTGATTGAGCCCGGTTATGAACTTGCGTTTCTAAGTCAGACTGCATCAGCCGATAGTTAAGTCCCAGAATTGCCAGTCCAACTGTGGTAATCGACAACCCAACGCTAACCAGCAAGCGCTGCGACAAGCTATGGGGATGCACGAATTTCGTCATAATTTCCATTCATTGATTGCTGTAGTTACAATCTCAGTGTTAATCTCCACATCCTGACGCGGCATCCGTCCGGCACGGGGGTCAGATTTTAATAGTTCAGCCATTTGAGCGATCGCCTCTGGCAACCTACCAGACAGAAACATCTTCTGCTGCATGGCAATGTCACCCTTTTTCACACCAGCGTAATCTTTAGCAAAAGCCTCACCCTTCTGTCCCAGGCTTTGAGCCACTTTTTGAAACACTTGATTAGGCTTTGTTTCCACCGCACTCATAATATCAAACCAAGCCCTAATAAATTGCTTCACTTCAGCTTTTTTCTGGCGAATAAGAGTTGACCGAGAAACCAACGTATCAATAACTAAACTATCAACTTCCTTAGTGGTAAAAATAATATTCCCTTTGATTGCTTGGGCAGTTGCGCCTAGAAGTGGTTGCCAGATCACGGCGGCATCTAAACGTCCCTGCTGCATCAAATCAACCGCTGTTTCGTTAGAAATATCTTCAATCTTGACCTCTTCGGGTTTAATCTGGTGCAACTTCAGGGCTTCCAATAAAATCAGATGATTCACTGTTCCCAGTTTACATCCGACTCTTTTACCACGAAGATTTGCCACTGACTTGATTGCAGGTTGAGCAACAATACCATCACCCCCATGAGAAATACTTGTTACCATCACCACAGCAGGCTTGTCACTTCTCGAATCAGACTGCACCACATCCCACAAAGAAGCGAAATTAGCATCAAGATTACCGCGCAGCATGGCGCGAGTCGAATCTTGTTGATTCTCAAACCGAATGAGTTGCACGTCTAATCCGCGCTGTTTGAATAATCCGACTTCCTGAGCATAAAGTGCGATATCAAATCCTGCCCAACTGACGATTCCCACGCGCAGGGGAGCTAGTTGCTGTGGTGCAAGGCTACAAGCATTCACAATCAGGCTAACCGCCAGTGTCAAAACGCAGAGGGCACTGAGCGATCGCCATTTCGTTAAGGTCAACCAACACCTACGCAATAATTGTCTAGTCCCGGTCTGAGCTTTGCCAGTCATCTATGCCGCCTCAACGCTCTTGTTCGTCGATGATAGCAAGAACTTTTCTGGATGTCATTCCCGGAAAAAACGCCTAAAACAAATGTAAAATATAACTATTCTGCTCGCTTATAATTCATTACCAAATCCAACCAAAGTCAAGAAATCGTCGCTGATTCCGGCACATAAGAATCCAGTAATTCATCTGCACACAAATGTGGTTAGAACTTCTACACAACGCCGATCGGGCGATGCGAATCGCTTCCTGGAGTTGAGGGGTTCGTTGCTCTGGCGGTTCCGGGGCCGCTGCCATCCACGGTTCATTCACATGGGAAGATTCCGTCCAAGATCCCGATCAATAACGAGATCAGCAGGAAGAGAATGCTTCCCCGCCTCAACGAATTCCCCCAAACCCCATTTTAAAACCTAATTTGGGGGTTTTATTGCTAGATCTTTTGTCTATAAGAGCTCGATCGAATCAAAACTTGCTCGGTGCGATCGCCCTTGACAAATATCGGGTTATTGGCAGAATAATCAGGCTAGAAACTAAGAGAGCGATCGCACCGAATTGAAGAGCTATCGACCTACGGGTAATTTTGAAGTATTGGGTATTGCGATCGGGACCTAACGACTTGGTTCAGTGGCAGACCGCCCCGCAAGACCCCGAACACACACGCACAAACAGGGCTGGCTTTCCGCCGCACGCTCATTGTTCGCCGACTGTTGATAACTTCTAGCTCATTTGAGCGAGGTTAATCAATTGTGCCAAAGTGGATAAGTGCTGCGCGGATCGCGATGAACCACACCGCGAGCGTGGAAAATAGGTAGAGGTAGAACCGAACTATGATGAGATTGAATGTGCAATGGACAGCGCTATGCAATACCCGAAACACAACGAAGACCCAGGCGGCGTTTACATACACTGCATCCACCTGCTTCGTGATGAAGAGGTATAGGACAAGCGCATAGAAAAGTACCGGAATCTCGAACAAATTTTTTAGATTATCCGATGGATTGGATACGCTTGGTGGCGATATCTGCGCCAGTGCGCCCGGTACAGCAAAATCCTTTTGACCGAGCTTTCTACTTGTGATAAAACTGATACGGCGGATGTACATATACACCCAGACTAGGAGTGTTAGAAACACTGTGGCAAAGAAGGGAGTAAAGATTGCTTCTTGGGTCATTTATACCTCTCCAATTTGATTATTTTGATAGTTGCTGGACGATAAAGTGGACGATATGCGATGTACAAGGCTTGAAGAAACATACAGCAACGTAAATCCAATCAGAGGATGTAGTATCTCTAGGTGAAGAGGACTCTTGAGATGAATGCTGGCAAATTGTAGTCCGAGCAGCACGGGCAAACTTGTGGCGAGATGTCGTATTCTGCGTGAGAATGGGGCGATAAACGACCATCCCAGTAATACTAATGACAGCCCACCATACCCTCGCACTAGCCAAACATGAATATTCCACCATGCAGGATTATTGAAGTAGGCAACTCCAACCGTCAATAACTGAGCAATTAAGCAGACATTAAAGACTATTGAAGTCGCATAAAAGCCGATCGGCATCCAAGGTGTAAGAGCGCGCTCGCGGTCGGTTTCCGAACAGGTTGTCATGTCAAGTTGCTTTTGAGATTACAAGGGTAATATAATTCGAGTATTCCAATGCTTCTAGACCTCGATCGGGTACTCTTTTTGAGACCATGACCATGAAAAGTCCCTTGCAGCTTTTATTTGAAGCGATCGACCAGGTAAAGGACGAACAAGTTTTGCGATCGCAAGTCCTGCCCCAAATCGGTGAGTATTTTGCAGCTAAGCGATCGGGAATCTTTTTCTTCGATCGACTGCCCTTGGTAGATAGTAATCTTCAGAAAACACTGCAAATTGGACTATCAATCGAACATAATCCTGTTGTGCGTTATCTAGTGGAGCGTCACGCTCCTGTCCATGAAGCATTGGTGGCATCTCCCAAGGTTTGGACAATAATTTGTCCCCGACCCGATCATTGGCACGTGATGGCGGGGCCGATCGTAAATAGCGGTAAATTAGCGGGTGTAGTGGGCTGTACCCGAGAACAGTCAATGCCCGCCTTTGATACACAAAATCTAGCCGATTTGAGTGCGATCTGTTTGCACTTGTCTGTTTGGGCTGCAACAGTCCGCGAAGCGAAGCTATCCGGTAGGGAATCGCAACACCAAGCTTTCAAGACCTCACGCCTAACGCCTCGTGAATTGCAAATTGCCGAATTGGTTGCTTTGGGGCGAACCAACGCAGAAATTGGGAGGGAACTTTGGATCACTGAGAATTCAGTGAAGCAAGCTTTGAAGCGAATGTTCCGCAAGCTTGAGGTTTCGTCTCGTGCAGAAATGGTGGCACAGCTTTCCGCGACCAAATATAATTTGCCAAGTGTAAAAAGCTCTCCATCCAACTTGATGCAGAACACCCACCAATAAACTTAACGCTAGAAACCCCGAGAGCGATCGCAATACCGAAGTGAAGAGCGATCAACCAAATGGTAATTTTGAAGTATTGGGTTTTGCGATCGCTCTTCGGCGCGACTCGGTTCTGGGGCTTCCAGAAAACGAAAGCACCCTCACACTTGGTTTTTGTCAGTCCACTTCACGAGATTTTTCGGCTGCTGTTGATAACTACACTTCTAGCGAGGGTGGTGTTCGCCTAGCATACCAGGCATGAATCAGAAGGGTCTGTAAGAACAATACAGGTGTATCAAAGCCACTGGATGCAATAATTGATTCGACTTCAATTGGCGGTAGCACAGCAGTATTTCGACCATAAGAATCACGAAACTTTTCAATCTCCTCAGCAGGCACTTCGGCATACCTCAGCATTCGCAGCCAAACCTCGGAAAGGCTTTGGTACTCTGAAGTAGACATATCGGAAGCCAGATCCGCACTGACCAAATATCCGTTAGGGCAAAGTCGTGAAGCAATTTGACTAAAAAAGTTGCGCCGCTCATCTTGTTGCATAAAGAAGTGAGAAACCAGAAGGCAAGTCGCAGCATCGAAAGAGTGCGATGCGGGCAGTGAATCGAGATAGCCTTCGTGAAAAGTGCAACGTGACGCGATACCACACTCTTCGGCGCGTTGGCGACAGAGGTCAAGCATCGGTGCCGCAGGCTCTACCGCAGTAAACTGCCACTGTGGAAAGGTTTGGGCGAGATAAATCAATTCCAAACCCGTTCCTGCGCCGACACAGAGAATCCGTGCATCTGCAGGAAGTTCGGAAAGTACCAGGCCGATCAGTAAATGAAGTGCGTCGCGCATCGGAGCCAATTTAGCGAATCTTTTGTCGTAGGAAGAAGCGCGTTCTCGATCGAAAACGATAGATGACTCTTGATTTTGCATTCTGGACAGCCAATAAGCTTGCAATCTGTATTTTAATAGCTATCTGAATTGGATTTTAGCGCCTTGCTTCAAAACTTACTCTGTTCTGGCCCAACAAAAGTAATAAGAATCCTAAAAGCTCGATCGCCCTAAAAAAAATAGAAAACCCCAAAACCCGTTTAATAATCGAGGTTTTGGGGTGTCCTCACTCGCATCCGGTTCAAATTACAACTTGCGAGGGTGCGATCGCCCTTTCCCAAGATCGCACTCTTGGCATAACAATAAGAATAGAAACTAAGAGAGCGATCGCAATACCGAATTGAAGGGCGATCGACCAAATGGTAATTTTGAAGTATTGGGTATTGCGATCGCTTACCGTCGCAACTCCTTCAGTCCATCAAGGCTCGTTTACAAAGATCAAGTCCTTGAGTTAAGCATTGTTCTCGCCACTTGCGAGATATGGGTGCAAACATTTCTACCAACTGGTCTTTTGTCCATTCATAGCTTTGGTCTGACTTACCCCACCAGTAAGCACGATTCTCCGCCCGCAATGCCTTCAAGACTTTAATCGTTGAGTAAGTGCCAAATTCGGCAGTTAGTAAATCATAGCGACACTCTGGTAGAAGAGCTTGGCACCAAGTTTTTAATCCACCGCGAATTGGATATGACACACCTTCTGTATTGTTCGGTTCTATTGTTTCTGCTCCAAATCGTTGAGCTAGTCTTGAACAAGATTCTGATGTTGCAGATGCGTCAAGCAAAAGCTTATAAGTTCCCCAGCGTCCTAAACCTGTATGGAAATCAATATGCACTACCTCTGAAGCATTGCCAATCCATTGGGGCAAATTGCTAGCTAGAATCTCTTGAGTTTTGGATGGAGCATGACCACCAAAGAAAAGCCCCTTTGGAAAATCGTATTGCCCTACAGGAAGAGTGTTTCTCAAACTGGTCATTCCATATCTCAATATAAGCCAGAGAGCTTGAATAATATAGGGTTCAATTCGTGACGGAGGTGAAATGGGATTTAGAAAGGAATTGAATTTAGGATAATCCTTTGGGCTGCCCTCAAAAACTTCTTCAGACAATAAAAAGTTACGGTTTAAGTCTATGTTGTTTTCATTCCAACGTCGTCGCCATGCAAAACCATAAGGATTCAGAGAATGAATAAGTACAGCTTTAATATCAGGTGACAACGATGTGAGAAGTTGGTGCTTTTCTAACAAGGTAAGTTGGATTGCCGATCCCAAAAAGCCTTCTACTCCATGCAAGCCACTAGAAATGACTACACATCGTCGTGGGTTTGAAGAACCACCGATCGCCACATCAATAGTTAATTCTTCATCAGTTGGACTAACCCGATCAATTGGATAGGCTGTGTGCTGATAACCCAAAGATGAAGATGCTGCTCGAAATCGCTCTCGTGCAGTAATGTAGTTGGGTGAAAATGCTTCTGAATAGCTCATAAATCTTGATTACCCACCAGTAACCTTACAACTATGCCTCAAAAGATAACTCACACGCGATGACTATTAATTATACTTTAGTTGCGGTCTAACACTCCGATCGCACTCCTTGACCGCATACCCCCTTTTTTTCTCAAACCCAACTCCAAATTGCTTGAGAACCAAAGTTTCCCTGATTAGTCTCGAAAAAATAGAAAACCCCCAAACCCGATTTTAAAACGGGTTTGGGGGTTTTCTTCCTAAATCCAATTCAAATCACAACTTGCTCGGCTCGATCGCCGGAGCACGCATAGAGACAGTTTTATCCGCAGCAGCCTTAGCCACAAGCGACGGCACAGAATCGCGCAACTTTGCAGTCAACTGTACAGTAGTCGCATCGTAAACCTGAGTCAGCATCTTCGGATACAAACCAATGCCAATAATCGGCACTAACAGAGCCGCAATAACAAACACTTCTCGCGGTTCCGCATCCACCAATTCCTCGTGCTCCGACAACTCCTTATTCTCAGGCCCGTAGAAGATTTCGCGCAGCATCGACAGCAGGTAAATCGGAGTCAAAATCACCCCGACAGCAGCTAGAAATACCACACAAACCTTAAAAACAGGATTGTAAGCATCGCTCGTTGCAAAACCCACAAACACCATCAATTCTGCTACAAAACCGCTCATTCCAGGCAAAGCCAAAGAAGCCATAGAACAAGCAGTCCACATCGCGAAAACCTTACGCATTTTCTGTCCTACACCGCCCATTTCATCGAGCATGAGCGTGTGAGTGCGATCGTAAGTGCAGCCCACCATAAAGAACAAACTCGCCCCGATTAAACCGTGGGAAACCATTTGCAGCATTGCACCGCTGGTTCCCAAATCGGTAAACGAAGCTATCCCGATTAACACAAACCCCATGTGCGAAATCGAAGAATAAGCAATTTTCCGCTTCAAATTGCGCTGAGCAAAAGAAGTTAATGCCGCGTAAACAATGTTAACCACACCCAAAATTACCAAGATGGGTGCGAAGGTAGCGTGAGCATCCGGGAGCATTCCCGCATTCATCCGCAGTAAAGCGTAACCGCCCATTTTTAGCAGAATTCCTGCTAGCAACATGTGGGCGGGTGCGGTTGCTTCCCCGTGAGCGTCAGGGAGCCAAGTGTGCAGGGGAAAAATCGGCAGTTTGACGCCGTAAGCTATTAAGAAACCTGTGTACAGGAGCAATTCTATATTGGGGGCGTAATCTTTAGCTGCGATCGCCCGCATATCGAAAGTCACCGTATCGCCGTAAAACGCCATCGTCAGCGCGCCAACCAAAATAAACAGCGAACCCCCTGCGGTGTACAGGATAAACTTAGTTGCTGCGTAAAGGCGCTTTTTGCCGCCCCAAATCGACAAAATTAGGTAAACCGGAACTAATTCCAGTTCCCAAACCAGGAAAAACAGCAGCATATCCTGCACGGCAAAAACTGCTATTTGGCCGCCGTACATCGCCAGCATCAAAAAGTAAAATAGCTTCGGTTTAAAAGTGACTGGCCAAGCTGCTAAAGTAGCTAAAGTGGTAATAAAACCAGTCAGCAAAATCAGCGGCATCGATAAACCGTCAGCACCCACAGACCAATTTAAATCGAGTTGCGGCACCCAAGAGTAACTTTCTACCAGTTGCAAATCTGGATTGCTGAAGTCGTACTGAGTGTAAAAAGCGTAAACAAGTAGGGCAAAATCGATCAAACCCACAATTAGGGCATACCACCGCACCGTCTTGCCATCCTTATCGGGAATTAAAGGAATCAGCAAGGACGCAGCAATGGGAAACAGAATTGTTGTTGTTAACCAGGGAAAGTTAGCTGTATCCATTGCGTTTTAAAATGATCCATCAGTTATTAGGTTTAAACACATTTTGCCAATTTTAGCCTAAATTTTATACTTTCTTTAGACGGAACAATTTTTTTTTTCTATTATTTGGACAAATTATGCGATCGCAACAGTGAATTTTAATGAAAGATTTATTTCTATTTGCTAATGGTCAATTGTGATTTATTAACCTAATACCATTTCTTCAAATATCTCCTAATGGGGATACGGCAATGCCCAAACCGTGTAAAGTTAAGCCTAAAACCCTTGATAAATATTGCTTTTACCTGAGTCTAGCTCCGCCTAAATCCCCCTTAAGGAGGGGGACTTTGAGAAGATTCCTGCCCCCCTTAAGAAGGGGGGCGAGGGGGGAGCGAACCCTAATCGTCAGACACCAGACCCGTACTAGGTTTGACATGGTTGTTGACACCAATGGACAAGGCCGTGTCGCTACCGATTTAACTAACTCCTGAAAAGATCGCAAAACCCAGAACTGCGACAAACACAATCAGGGCATAAAATTGAGCGCGACCGCTCTCAAAGTATTTCAAACCTTCGCCGCTAACCAGAGTGAGAAACCCGGTTAAGTTGACGGCACCATCGACGACTCGCAAATCCACTTCCATGACTTGCCGCGCTAAACGGCGGCTGCCTTTGACAAAGAGAAATTCGTTGATATCGTCGAGATACCACTTGTTGAGGGAGAACTCGTAAAGCGGTTTGATTTTTTGCGCGATCGCACTTGGGTCAATTTTACGGCTCAAATACATCAGAGAAGCCAAAGTAATGCCGAGCAAAGCAATACCTACAGAGCTTCCGCCCATAATCAAAAATTCCGTCAAATTGAACTCAGCAGCGTGTGCCAAAACTTCTTCGAGAGACTCGCCAGGAGCGCGAACAAACTGCTCGAAATAATTGGCAAACGGCGTACCGAGAAAACCGATAAACACAGAAGGTACTGCCAGCAAGACTAACGGCAGAGCCATTGTCAGAGGAGATTCGTGAGGCAAATGGTCGTGCTCATCGTGACTGTCGCCAGTTGATGCCAATTCCTTAACGTTCATCGCTCCCGGGCCAAAAACAACACCGGGTTGCAAGAGTTGCCGCTTGATGGCGCTGTCATTGCCCCGGAATTCGCCCTCAAAGGTGCTGAAATACATCCGGAACATATAAAATGCGGTCATCCCGGCCGTCAGCCAGCTAACAGCCCACAGAGCGGGATTTGCTGCGAAGGCGCTGGCGAGGATTTCGTCTTTTGACCAAAAACCAGCAAACGGCGGAATTCCGCAGATTGCCAAATTTCCGATTAAAAAGCAAGCAGAGGTAATGGGCATATACTTCCGCAAGCCGCCCATGACTCGCATATCTTGAGCGAGAGCGGGGTTGTGGCCTACAACTGCTTCCATACCGTGAATCACTGAACCTGAACACAGGAACAGCATTGCTTTGAAGTAAGCGTGAGTCATCAAGTGGAAAAGTCCGGCACTGTAAGCGCCGACGCCCATTGCCATCACCATGTAGCCGAGTTGGGAGATGGTGGAGTAGGCGAGGCCTTTTTTGATGTCATTTTGGGTAATCGCGATCGAAGCACCCATAAATGCCGTAAAACAGCCGGTACAGGCGATCAAATTCATGACTGCCGGCAGCCCTTCAAACACTGGGTACATCCGAGCGATCAGGAATACGCCGGCGGCTACCATTGTCGCGGCGTGGATTAATGCCGAAATTGGTGTCGGGCCTTCCATTGCGTCTGGCAGCCAGACGTGGAGGGGGAATTGAGCGGATTTGGCTGCTGGCCCCAAAAATATGAGGATGCCGAAGATTGTCGCCAGAGTCGCGCTAAGGGCGCCGGATTCCACTAAGGAGTGCAGGCGTTCGCCCATCACCTCAAATTCAAAGCTGCCGGTGGCCCAGTAAATGCCGAGGATGCCCAGCAGCAGGCCGAAGTCGCCGACGCGGTTGGTGACAAAAGCTTTTTGGCAAGCGTCAGCAGCGGGTTTGCGATCGTACCAAAATCCGACTAGCAGGTACGAACACATACCTACCAGTTCCCAAAAAATGTAAATCTGAACGATGTTCGGGCTGATTACGAGACCCAACATCGACGCGCTGAAGATGCTGAGGTAGGCGTAAAAGCGCACGTACCCGTCATCGTGAGCCATGTAGCCGTCGGTGTAAATCATCACCAAAAAGGCGACCGTAGTGACGATCGCCAGCATCACCGACGTTAGGGGGTCGATAATATAGCCCATATTCAGCGAGAAGTCGCCTGCAGAAGCCCACTGAATACTGCGGGTGTAGGGTGCGTGGCCCTGTAGTTGACTCCACAGCAATGCGAAAGAGAGTACCATTGACCCTCCGAGTGCGGAGACGATTAATATCGCATTCGCTTGTCGGAGTTTGTTGGTTGCCTGGTTAAAGGTGATTAAGCCTAGACCTACTAGCATTGCGCCTGCCAGAGGCAGGACTGGAATCAGCCAAGCGTATTGATAAAGCAGTTCCATGACTGATAGGTAGTTTAAAGTTTCTACTAGATATTGCCACAATTCTTTACAAATTGTGGCACACGCGTGCCCGACTGGGCATAAATGCTTGATTTTTTTTGAAGTATGCCGAGTTGGGCGCGTTATCGATTTGGGTTTTTACAAATTAATGTCCCAGAAATCCCACCCCGACAGGGGTCGGGATGAATAAATGCGCCGGAGCGGTCGATCGCGATTACCCCAAGTTTAGAATCGCATCTGTAGTGGATGCGATGAATGTGGAACTGCGAACAGTTGCCGGTGTTGCATTTAAAACATTCGCTAAAATGTCGCCATTTGCTAACAAGATTAGCGTGTTTGCACCCTCCGCATTGAAATTGAGGTCATTAAGAGTGATACTGCCTGCGATCGCAATTCTATCCCCTTGATTTAAATCGGTAATTTGATCGGCAAAATTTGCATCCCGCACCCCTGCATCAACATCTATTTTGATAATAAAATTATCTATTTCGCCGCCGCCAGTAAGAATGTCAAAACCTGTATCGCCTAGCAAAAAATCATTGCCTTCGTCGCCGTTCAAAGTGTCATTTCCTCTACCTCCCCGCAAAAAATCATTGCCACTTCCGCCGTCTAGACTATCATTATCTTGACCGCCGCTGAGCAGATCGCTGCCATCATCTCCGAAAATTAAATCGCTGCCTTTGCCACCCCGCAGCAAGTCGCTACCAGCGCCGCCACGCAGCACATCATTTTCAGCATTCCCATTAATTACATCATCATCTGATGAACCACTCACGGTATCATTACCGTCTAAGGCTCGCACGCCGCTAGAAAATTGAGTCGCACTGTTTGGAGGTATTTGAAATAAATCATTGCCAAGAGTTAAGTCAAAAAAACCTCCGCTAGCTGATGTAGTCAATAACTTATTAAAAACGCTCAACTGCTCAAAGTCTGTGATAATTCCAGAAAGCTGGCGCACAAAATCCAGCGACTCCCGCGGCGGCACCAAAATCAATTGGTTCAAGAACGGGTCGTCCTCAGTACGCAAAGCTTCCAAAACGCTCTCCAAGTTCACCACCTCAATCTTAATTGTGGCTGTCACGTTGGGCTGCTCCTGCTTAAAACGATCGACCAGTTCCTGCAGTTCTTCCTTGTTAAAAAACAGGGGAATCACCTCTTGCTGGTTGCGCTGAATCGTCAAATAACCATTTTCCGGGCCACCTCTGGCCAAAAACAGAGGTACACCGTTGAACTCGTTAACCTGTTGACCAGTCTGCTGAAGTACAGTTTTAGCCAACTGCACCTGCTGGGGAGCCGGAACGTAAGAAAATTGGATCTCCTCCGGCTTGCCTTTATTTGCTTGAGAAAGCTGGTAAATTTCCCCTAGCGACACCGGCGTCACGCGCACGGAGGCCGCCAACTGAGGGTTTGTAGTTTTCAGTTGATCGACAAAAGCTTGAGCATCCTGCTGGCTGATAAAAATTCCTGTCACCGAATCATTGCCGCTTTGACCCTCACCTTGTTTGGGAACAGTAGAGATGAGGGGAGCACCCTGAGCATCTGTAATCACAAACACCGGCACCGAGCGCAGCTTTTCGTCAATTTCTGTATTAGACAGTGCTAATGCTGTGAGATTTCCCGCTTCCGAGGCAGGGAGCAAGTCAACATTAACTAAATTAGACATGGTGGTATTAAGACGTGTTAAATTCGTTAAATCTTGTACTTACCGGCACAATAGGTGTTATATCCCCGAATTTTTTAAGAAGTCGGGGGTCTAACAGCTATGGGACTTAAAAATGTTACCTGTTGGCTACTTCCTGAAGTTGCAGCCGTTGAGATGGGGAAGCTACGTGAGCCGCGAGCATCCAGGAATCCAGAGTCCGCCGCAGTTCCTCGCGTCCTTTGTAGTCTTCCAATCTAAATCGAACTTTATCGCCCTCAAACAAAATCAGCGTGGGCAGACTTGTCAGCCGATAAGTGTGGGCTAACTTGAAACATTGATCGGCATTCACCCCTACGAGCTTGACTTTTTCTGCCCACTGTGCCTCAAAAGTCTTAAGGGTGGGGTCGATCGCGCGGCACAAACCGCACCAAGGAGCCGAGAAGTGAACTAAAACGGGGGTAGAGGCTTGAAACACCTCTTGTGCAAAAGTGCGTTCGCTAACCGACAACACCATGAGCCCTCAAAATTTAATAATTTTTTTTCTATCCTAGGGATCATGCTACCAGTATATGTTCCTAGTTACACGCATCAAAAAAGGATGAATTTCCCACAGCAGGCCCGTAAAAAGGACAACCCCTACATAGGAAGGGCGCAAAAACTCAAGCAAATCAAGGGTTTGACGCTTTTGTAGGATTGCCAAAAAAGGAATAATTGAGGTTCGAGATTTGATGGTTTCAAAGGATTCTCCAAAACGAGCCTGAAGCCGCTTGTCGCCGTGCCACACTCCGAACAGGTGGTGAAGTACCAAACCGATGGAAGTGACGAGGGTAAAGCTAGTGCCAATCCACAGGGTGTGGGCGACGCACCAAATCACTTGTCCCACCATTTGCGGGTGACGGGTGATGCGAATGATGCCAGTTTCGTAGAGGTGAACTTGGGGCTTTTGGACGGCGGCAATTTCTAGGAGGTTGAAAGTTGCTGGGTAAAGAAACAGAAAGGAAATTGCCGAAAGTATCCAAACTGCGGGTTTAACTCCGGGGACGCCCTGTACTTGCCAAAGCTGCAGGCCGTCGTAGCGGTGGTTGAAAAAGTAGACAATCAGAATGACGGCTAGCGGCAAACTGACAAGGGCAAAAAAAACGCGGTAAAGTCTCGGCCCGATTAGCTTTTCACCTTTGGGCCGGAGGGCTGCTAAACCGCTGTGGGCGATCGCAAAAACCAGTAACAGGCCCAGAATAACTAAGTGGGAGTCGAGCGCCAAGTCGATCGTCATTGCAAATATTAAGAAAAGTTATTGATTCTCGGCCAATTTGTGTCACAAAGTATCTATGGGAGCATTCAGCGGTTATCAGTCAGTTAACTGTTCACTGTTCGCTGTTGACTGTTGACTGTTCGCTGTTCGCTGTTGACTGTTCGCTGTTGACTGTTCGCTGTTTGCTGTTCGCTGCCTACAGTCAACCGTCAACCGTCAACTGACAACTGACAACTGACAACTGACAATTTAGATATATGTCTGACCTTCCTTTCACTTTAGACCAGTTACGCATTCTCAAGGCGATCGCCTCTGAAGGAAGCTTCAAACGCGCCGCGGACAGCCTCTATGTATCCCAGCCAGCAGTTAGCTTGCAGGTGCAAAACTTAGAGAGACAGTTGGACGTGCCGCTGTTTGACCGGGGGGGGCGGCGGGCGCAACTGACCGAAGCCGGACACCTGCTGCTGAGTTACGGCGAGAAAATTTTATCGCTTTGCCAGGAAACTTGTCGAGCTCTGGAAGACTTGCAAAATCTCCAAGGCGGTACTTTGATCGTCGGCGCTTCTCAAACAACGGGAACCTATTTGCTGCCCCGGATGATCGGAATGTTCCGCCAAAAGTACCCGGATGTAGCAGTACAGCTTCACGTTCACTCGACTCGCCGCACGGCATGGAGTGTTGCCAACGGGCAAATCGATTTGGCAATTGTTGGCGGAGAAATTCCTACCGAACTTGTAGAAGCTTTAGAAATTGTTCCTTACGCTGAGGACGAACTGGCTCTGATTCTTCCTCCGTCCCACCCGATGGTACAACAAGAAAGTATCCAAAAAGAAGACCTTTACAAATTGCAGTTTATATCCCTCGATTCGCAGTCTACGATCCGCAAAGTAATCGATCAGGTACTGAGTCGCTGCGGCATAGACACGCGCCGCTTGAAAATAGAGATGGAACTAAATTCGATCGAAGCCATTAAAAATGCCGTTCAGTCCGGGCTGGGAGCTGCTTTTGTCTCGGTTTCGGCGATCGAAAAAGAGTTGCTCATGGGCGTCTTGCACAAATCTCAAATGGACGAAGTTTTGGTAACTCGCATTTTGTCGCTGATTTACAACCCCAACCGCTACCGTTCTAAAGCAGCAGAGGCTTTCAGCAATGAAATTTTGCCGCAGTTTGCTACTTATTCGACCATCTTGGAGAAGAAAGAACCCCCGGCGCTCGATTTGGGATTCATAGAAATAGCAACTCCCAACTCGGCGGGAAGTTAATCTCTTAGGTCGCTGGCAGTTAGCAGTTCGCGGTTAGTTGAGAAATCGAAATCTGGTTTAACCATCACTTTTTCTTCCTTCTTCCCTTTTCCTTCTTCCCTTTTCCTTCTTCCCTCTTCCTTCTTCTTAGCAAACAAAAATGGAAGTTTACTGCACCCGACCGGGCTGCCCGCGCCCTCAAAACTATTTTCCCGACCTCGATGACAGTTCGCTGCTGAAAACGGTGCAGCAAAAGTTTTGCACCGCTTGCGGGATGCCCCTGATTTTGAGCGGCCGCTATTTGCCCGTGAGGTTGTTGGGTCAAGGCGGTTTTGGGGCGGCGTTTTTGGCCAGAGACCGCTATACTCCGGCGATGCGGCAGTGCGTTGCTAAACTTTTGCAGCCGTCGGTAAGTCTGACTCCGCCCCAGCTAAAAATCGCTCAAACTCTGTTTGAACGGGAAGCGGCGGTGCTGGAAGAACTGGGAAACGAACATTCCCAAATTCCGAGTTTGCTGGCTTTTTTTGAGCTGACTGTTGCGAGTTTGCAGCCGGGAAAAAACGATCAGTTTTTCTATCTGGTTCAAGAATTTATTGACGGTAAAAATTTAGAGGATGAACTAGCAGTTAAAGGGAGGTTTTCCGAGGCGGAAACGGTGGAGGTGCTGCGGGAAATTTTGAAGGTTCTCGATTTTGTGCACTCTCGCGGTTCGATTCACCGGGATATTAAACCTGCTAATATTATGCGGGGTAAAAACGGTCGGCTTTATTTATTAGATTTTGGGGCTGTTAAACAAGTAACACAAAGTGTTGGGAGTGCAAAAGCTTCGACTGGTATTTATTCTTTGGGTTACGCTCCGCCAGAACAGATGAGCGGGCAAGAAGTTTATCCGGCAACGGATTTGTATGCTTTGGCTGTGACTTGTATTACTTTGCTGAGTGGTTTGCAGCCGACGGAGTTGTTTGATAGTTACAGAAATGAGTGGAATTGGCAGTCGCGGGTGCAGGTAAGTTCGCGTTTGGCTCACGTTCTCGATCGAATGTTATTATCAGCTCCCAGCCAGCGTTTTCAATCTGCGAGTGAGGTGGAAGCGGCTCTGATGTCTCGGCCTCAACAACATTCTCAACAACCTACAGTCGTGGTGGCACCGCCTCCGATACCTCTTCAACCGACTCTGCCTCCTCCTGTACGGGTTCCTGCAACACCTCCTGGAGGGCTGCAACCTTCGCAGAGAGCGACTTTTTCGATTTGGGAGGTTTTGTCGGGGGCGGCGTTTACGGGTTTTGAGGGAGGGGTGCTGGCGATCGCCCTGACGAGTTTGTTGCCCTCTCCTGGCTTGAGTATCGGATTGTTGGGGATGATTGTGGCGGGTTTGATTTACGGGCAGTACCGCAGGGCGATCGAACAAACTGAGATGTTGATTATTGGTGGAGGTACTGTGGCTTTGCTGTGGTTTTTCCCAGCTTTGCAGACGGCGGCACTTGCGATTTATCCGAATTCTCCGATCACTGGCGTGTTATTTGTGGGATGGTTGGGTGCTTTGGGTGCGATCGCTGGAACAGCTATTTTTCGCTTGATTTGTAATTACTTTCTGCACTAACCAAAAACCAATAGTTTCAGTCATTATCACTTTAGTTTCTAGACGCTTTCTAGTTAACTAACGTATTTACGTCATTTTAGACGTTGAGTTAGCTTACTTTTGCGATTGACAAATTCTAGAAAATTTCTAGCCTACCGTCACAGTCAGAAGCCCCGTTACCTCTAATAAAGGTGAACGGGCGCTTAATGAATCCCTGATAGGGTTTTATGTTGTTTCCGGCATACCTGCCAAAAAGTAGATTTGAGGAAGCCTTGTTTCAATCCCTGATAGGGTTTTAGGTATTTTTCGGCATTTGCAGGTCGAAAAAACGGTGCTTGAGGATGGCATGTTTCAATCCCTGATAGGGAGTTAGGTTAATTACGTTCTGCATCCCAGATATCAGATTCCGCTCTTTTTTGTTTCAATCCCTGATAGGGAACCTAAGTTGAGCCGGATACCTTTTAATATTAACACTTTACCGACACCACACCACACTTGCTCGTGACCCCAGTGGGCGCAAATTTTCGTTACCCCTGTCGATTGTCTCTTTCCACCACAATCTATCGTATCCG
>NZ_JAUBRN010000152.1:0-1466 GCF_036701875.1 Microcoleus sp. MON1_C5
CTACCACCCTGACCGCGTTTTGTAGTAAAGAATGGCTCGAAAATTTTACTTAAATTTTCAGGGGGAATGCCTTGACCGTCATCGGAATATTCCAATCTAAGCCGAGTTCCCTCTTGCTGCCAATCAAAAGCTAGCTTTCCACTGGCGCCCGGTTCGTAAGCGTGAATCAGAGAGTTCATCAGCAAGTTTGTGATAACTTGGGATAATGCACCTGGATAAGAATCTAGGGCTATTTTGCTGTCTCCTTTAATTTCGATCGAATGTTTGCTATTTCTCAATTTGGGTTTTAATTGGATTAAAATTTCATCGAGATAATCTCTGACTCTGAAGGTTCGCCGTTCTTCGCTGGAGCGATCGACTGCTACTTCTTTAAAGCTCCGAACTAATGCTGCTGCTTGATTGAGATTGGTGAGAAGGGTGTTGCTGCTAGTGGTGGCTATCTCCAAAAATTCTTCGAGTTCTGAGCGTTTCATTTTGCCACTGTTATAAGTAGAAGCAAATTCTGCAGTATGTTCTGCTAAAGCTGACGCAACGGTGACGCCGACGCCGATGGGAGTATTAATTTCGTGGGCGACGCCTGCTACTAATCCTCCCAGGGATGCCATTTTTTCGGCTTCAACTAGCTTACTTTGAGTAGCTTTTAAGTGCTCTAAGGCGTTGGATAATTCGTGGGTGCGATCGCACACTAATTGCTCTAAGTTTTGATTGAACTCCTGCAAGTTATTGTAGAGTTGGGCATTTTCAATGGAAATGGCTATTTGGGCCGATAACAATTTTAACAGTTCTAGTCTATCTGTAGTGAAAGCTCCTTCTGTGAGGTTATTTTCTAGGTAAAGAATGCCTGTCAGTTTGCCTTGGTGTATCAGAGGGGTGCAGAGAATGGATTTGGGTTGAGTGGCTGCTATGTAAGGATCGCGGGTAAATTGTCCCTCTTGGGTGGCGTTATTTAAAACTACGTTTTCCTGGGTGCGGATGACGTAGTGGGCGATCGCACTTGCGAGTTTTAGCGTTTCCCCAGAAGCTGCTTCTGCATTCAGGGGATGCGAGCGCAGCACGCTAATTTCCTCCTCGTTGACGGAACCTTCAGCCTCGATGGCCCAGTTTCCTGCTTTTTCTAAAATTAAAAAGCCTTTTTGGGCGCCTGCATTTTCGATGGCGATTTTCATCAATCTTTCTAGCAATTTACTTAAAACTATTTCTCCGGAAATCGCTTGGGAAGCTTTCATTACTGTGGCTAAATCTAGCGTCTCTCCTAAATTAGTGCTAGTGGTAGTAGGCGTGGTAGTTGTTTTTCGGTTAGCTTTTGTTTGAGTTGTTGTCTTGGCTGATGTTCGAGTTAGTAATTGGGGGTATTTTTCTTCTAAATGCTCGACTTTAGCTACAGCACCCCAAACTTGGTAGCTATAATGAGCGTTTTGCATATAAACTTGGGCGATCGTTTCTTTACCCCATGACAGGTAGAATTT
>NZ_JAUBRN010000153.1:0-1422 GCF_036701875.1 Microcoleus sp. MON1_C5
TATGAATAGTACAATTATCCATCACTACACAAGCACCTTTCCATAATTTTGGTACAAGCTTTCGGATGATAAAAGCCCTGACGGGGTGACAACCCCGTCAAAACCCCGATTGAATCAAGGACATAGCCCTCAAACCCCTCTGAAAAAATGGCAGTTTGTTAGGTCTAGCTCTCATTAATTCACCAACTATTTCTTGACAAAACTCCATTCCTATCACCCAAGATTGACCATATAAGCCAATCCAAAAGCTACTATGACGGCGTTCTGATCGCCTGCATTCAGTCAACCGACCAATATACTTATGAACCCCTCCCAGCTTAAGTCTTTGACCTTGGATCACAGCACAAGTGTAGGCAATGGCAATAACTAAAATTAAATTTTTTAAACGCAGCTCGTTGGCGTGACTCTTCTCTAAATTATAACCGCCTGTTTTGCAGTCCTTAAACATCGCTTCAATCCCACTACGACATTTAAAAGTAGCGATCGCTCTCTTCAAGTTTCCTAAATTAGTTAAGAGGTACCAACCTTCATCTTCCCCGTTGCTGCGATATTTACGGCGCCAATAAGCCGCCACATCAAATGTACCAAAACCTTTTTGTTTGGTAACTTTAACTTCTGTCAGGTAAAAGCTAGTACCCGGCAGTAACCCCAAGTCATATAAGTGGGTGTAATCTGATTTTTCTTGTTGGATATAACGCTCCTGCTTAATCCTAAAAACAAACTTTGTGTCCTTCTCACCAAGCCATTTAGCGAGTTTGACACTGCCAAATTCTCTATCGCCTATGATGATGATTTCATAATCTTGTAGTAGCTCTAAAATAGGGCTGATCAGAGCTTGCTGTTCAGACAGGTTACTACTCCCCCTTTTATCCAATAGTTGCCAGTACAAGGGAATACCTCGTTTGTCCCAAATCAGACTAATTACAAAAACATTTTTGGCTCGCCACTGTGTGCGATCGATAGCTACCTTTAAAGGTTGGTTCTTTTTAAATTTTTCCTTCAATATTGCTCGAACGATCGGGAACCACAAGCGTTCTATGTCAAGGCAGTCCGATGTGAGAAATCTTTGTAGGCTGCGCCTGCGACTTTCAAACTGAATCGGATAAGGCCAGACAGAAGCCAATAATTCAATAATAACTTGTTTGTGGAGCTGTAACAAATATACCAGAATTTTTAGGGTCAGGTATTCTGTGGGTTTGAGTTGTTTTTCTAGATGGAGCTGGTAAAATTGAGGTAACATTATTTTTTGGTGGGGCTACTTAACAATTTTGACCCCATCTTTTTTTAGCTCACGTTCGGTAAATCCGCCACGGGTGGGGCTTTTGACGGGGTTGTCACCCCGTCAGATAAAAGCCTCAAATGTAATTGCATCGGTTGTACCTATTAAATTGACTGATGTTAGGACTTCATTGACCGATATAG
>NZ_JAUBRN010000079.1:0-24440 GCF_036701875.1 Microcoleus sp. MON1_C5
TCGTTCAATTTTTCAAAACCTCAATATCCCTTATGGCACGTTTTCCTCTGCGTAGAGTGACAAAAGAGGGTTAAGTTTTAAATGAGCTCTGCAGGAATCGGTTTCAATCCCTGATAGGGTTTTAGGTTTTTTTCGGCGAATTTTTCTTGCTCGCAACGGCGGCGGCAATCTGTTTCAATCCCTGATAGGGTTTTAGGTTTTTTTCGGCGCTAGTCCATTCCCTCCGAAAACAGCTAAATCTGTGTTTCAATCCCTGATAGGGTTTTAGGTTTTTTTCGGCCGATTTGTGCGCTTTCCTGCACCGTCATCTAGTACGTTTCAATCCCTGATAGGGTTTTAGGTTTTTTTCGGCGAGTTTGATTCCGGCATAGGGGAAGCCGGCTCCGTTTCAATCCCTGATAGGGTTTTAGGTTTTTTTCGGCAGGCGACCAAACAATTGACAGCGAGTATCTGTCGGCGTTTCAATCCCTGATAGGGTTTTAGGTTTTTTTCGGCCTTTCAGGCTTATGAGACCTGCGTGATACCGTTTGTTTCAATCCCTGATAGGGTTTTAGGTTTTTTTCGGCTTTGTCGAGGCTAAGTTCGGTTAATTCATGCCCGTTTCAATCCCTGATAGGGTTTTAGGTTTTTTTCGGCATAAAAGATTGCGAGGTAGCTTATGCTTGTATGTACGTTTCAATCCCTGATAGGGTTTTAGGTTTTTTTCGGCCGTATAATGCTGTTTTTTCGGCGCGGGTTTTTCTCGTTTCAATCCCTGATAGGGTTTTAGGTTTTTTTCGGCGCGAGGCGTTGACCTACAGTTACAGGTTGATTCACGAGTTTCAATCCCTGATAGGGTTTTAGGTTTTTTTCGGCAATCGGTTCGACTTCCCAATTGACATCTCGATAAGTTTCAATCCCTGATAGGGTTTTAGGTTTTTTTCGGCTTCATCTCGAATCGATTCGCGAATCGATTCGCTTTCGTTTCAATCCCTGATAGGGTTTTAGGTTTTTTTCGGCTTAACTCTCGCATTTTCCCTACGATCGCAGACAGAGATAAGTTTCAATCCCTGATAGGGTTTTAGGTTTTTTTCGGCCCTGGCACAAACTTAGCAGCCATTGCCTCCTCAAAGTTTCAATCCCTGATAGGGTTTTAGGTTTTTTTCGGCCAGAAAAGGGGAAGAAGCAGCTCCTTCCGATTACCAGTTTCAATCCCTGATAGGGTTTTAGGTTTTTTTCGGCTTCTATTATTTCTGTCGGCGGTGTAATATTCCGTCGTTTCAATCCCTGATAGGGTTTTAGGTTTTTTTCGGCGTGCAATTTTGAGTTATACGCCGCCACCTTGCCGTTTCAATCCCTGATAGGGTTTTAGGTTTTTTTCGGCCGCCCGTTCCAGAAGCCAGGGTGTATTTGGTTTTCAAGGTGCAGTTGCGTTCATCTAAAAGAAAAGTACCATTCCAGCCTTCGGCTTGTCAATACCCGAGTTTCCCTACTCACTCCAAAACCTTATCCTGTAAAGCTTTCAGACTTTCCGTCAATCTTTTTTTCACACGAGGGGCATCAAACTCTTGCTGCACATGAGTTCGAGCCGACAAATTTGATACTCCGATTTTAACAGCTACCCATTGACGCAAACTAAGCAAAAAATATTGTGCGCTCAACGGGCTCTACGCCACCAATACCTTCGCTCTTAGCGTGACAGCAAGCGCACAGCGGAAAAAACAAAATACAGTCTTCCTTGGGTTCGATGACTTTGTTCGGCAGGGCGATCGTAACTTAGATTTTAGTCCTAGCCTGCATCTCTCTCCTCCACAGGTTCGATGACTTTGTTCGGCGTGGCGAGCGTAACTTAGATTTGAGTCCTAGCCGGAATCAATCTCCTCAACTGGTTCGATGACTTTGTTCGGCGTGGCGATCGTAACTTACCATACTCAGTCTCACTCAATTCAGCACACTCAAACACACTGTACTACATCCACTGCCCATAAAGGGAAGCTCAAGGAAAAACCAACAACCTACCGCAATATAGCCCTAAAAGAATACTTAAAATTAGCAAAAAAAAACACAACGATTCCGCCCACAAAAAAGGAAATGGATTTAAAAACTACTCCGACATAGTAAAAAAAATAGCTCATATTTAACAGCTAATCGAGTTAGATACTTATCTAAAAAATCTCACGAACAAGCCAGATAAAATGTTCTCAACCCTAGGCTTATAAAAATCAATGTTTGAGCCAATCACAGACCCAAACTTATATTTTACCGATATTTTACCGCAATTAATTGCTAGGAGCGATAGAACCCGACTTATTCAGCAAAACCTAAACCTTCAATAAATAGCGAATTTTTATATACCATATTTGCGGTATTTGCGCTTTGCGGTTCCGAAAAATATTATTGGCGAATTGCCTAAAAATTCCCCAAATTAACTTAAAATCAGTAGAGTGGCATTTACCTTAAAACTACCTATGACAAAAGCCGAAATTAGCACCGAAAACATCACAGTTCCTAACGGGGATTTACAAATAGCTGCATACCTAGCCCAGCCAACCTCCCCAGGGCAATTTCCCGCAGTTATCGTAATTCAAGAAATCTTTGGCGTCAACTCGCACATCCGCGAAGTTACTGAAAGAATAGCAAAAGAAGGATATGTGGCGATCGCCCCAGCCATTTACCAGCGTCAAGCCCCCGGCTTTGAAACCGGCTACACACCCGAAGCTATCCAAATCGGCAGAGAATACAAAGAAAAAACCACAGCTTCCGAACTTGTCAGCGATATCCAAGCCACCATCGATTACCTGAAAACTCTACCCTCTGTCAAACCAGAAGGTTTTGGCTGCATTGGTTTCTGCTTTGGAGGACACGTCGCCTATCTCGCCGCTACTTTGCCCGAAATCAAGGCTACAGCGTCGTTCTACGGCGCCGGTATCGCCACCCAAACCCCCGGCGGCGACACCCCCACGATCGCCCGCACAGCAGACATTAAAGGCACTCTCTACGCCTTTTTTGGCACTCAAGACCCCAGCATTCCCTTAGAACAAGTTGACCAAATCGCCGCAGAATTGCAAAAACACAGTATTTCTCACCAAATTTTCCGCTACAATGCCGATCACGGCTTCTTCTGCGACCACCGCGGCAGTTACGACGCTACGGCAGCAGCCGACTCGTGGGTGCAGGTGAAGCAGCTATTTCATCAGCAACTTCAACCAGCTTAGAGAGTGGAAGATGGGGAGATAGGAAGATGGGGAGAGTGGGAAAATTTTTTCTACTGACGACTGGCAACTAAATTACTGACAACAGACAACTAAACTGACATGAATTCCAAATCTACAGGTTCTCAAAGCGCAAAAGCATCCTTTTCAATGGATGATTTTGCTAAAGCCCTCGAACAGCACAATTACGAGTTCCAGAAGGGACAAGTAGTGCGCGGCAAAGTGTTCGAGTACGACTCAAACGGCGCGTATGTTGATATCGGCGGCAAGTCTTCGGCTTTTTTGCCGATCGAAGAGGCTGCTTTGAGAACAGTAACGGATTTGTCGGAAGTGGTTCCGCTGGACGAGGAACGGGACTTTTTGATTATCCGCGAACAAGATGCAGATGGCCAAGTTACTTTGTCTCTGCGGCAGTTACAAATTCAGCAAGCTTGGGAAGATTTAATTGAATTGCAGGAAACCGGTAAAGTTCTTCAGGTGCGGGTTTCTGGGGCGAATAAGGGCGGCGTGACAGTAGATGTTCAGGGAATGCGCGGTTTTATTCCGCGATCGCACTTAGTGGAACGCGATAACCTAGAATCGCTGATCGGTCAATCTTTGAGCGTTAATTTTTTGGAGGTCGATCGCGAACGAGAAAAACTCGTACTTTCCCAGCGGATGGCCACTCAATCGAATGCCTTCAAGGATTTGCAAATTGGTCAGTTGGTGGAAGGAAAAGTCAGCAGCATCAAGCCTTTTGGCGTGTTTGTGGACTTGGAAGGAGTTAGCGGTTTGCTGCACATCAAGCAAGTTAGCCAAAAATATATTGATAACCTTGGAAAGGTGTTTGCTCCCGGTCAACCCCTGAAAGCGATCGTGCTTGACCTCGATGAAAGTCGTGGCCGGATTTCTCTTTCTACTCGGGTACTGGAAAATTATCCCGGGGAAATGGTGGATAAAATGGCGGATGTTATGGATACCGCAGAAGAGCGATCGGAACGCGCTCGAAAGACTCTTTCTTAAGTCTTGACGTAATTAGAACCCCATCTACCGAAAACAATAGGAATGTAGGTTTAACCGCAGATATTAGCCGATAAACACAGATAAAATCATCGGCCTTCATCTGTGTCCCTCGGCTAATATCTGCGGTTAAAAAATCCCAATCTAACTAATCTGCTTTCTTCTTGATTCCTAATCAACAGTCAACAGTCAACAGTCAACAGTCAACAATCATTCCGGTGCAACCGGAATCGATATAAGATGACTCGAACTTGTTTCACTTTCCACAGTTGCTTCCACGGGCCAAGAATTTTCCATCTCTAGTGTTTGTTTCGGCTGATAAACTGCCAAGTCGAACCAGAAAGTCGTACCCACATTAACTTCGCTAACTAAATTAATTTTAGTGTGGTGCTTGTCAATAATGTTTCTGACAATAGAAAGACCTAATCCCGTTCCTTCTAAAGTGTGTACTCGGTTTTCTACCCGGAAAAAGCGATCGAATATTGCTTGTTGGTCTTCAGGATCTATGCCAATTCCAGTATCAGAAATTTCGATCCGCACTACCGGAAAATGTTTGGCATCCGGTGACAAGTTTTGGTTGAGGGAGTGACCGTCTTTGTGGGTTGGCGCCTCCGGCTCTAGCAAATACGCTCGAATGGCCACCTTGCCGCCTGACTGAGTAAATTTTAAGGCATTTCCTACTAAATTGGCAAATACTTGCAGTAACAAATCGTAATGACCTAAAGCAGGCGGCAAATACGGGTCAACTTCTTGCTCTAATTCAATGCCTTTATCCTTAGCATTTAACTGATAAGTCCGCAGGGTTTGTTCCACAGCTTGCGGGAGGTCAACAGCCTCCAAGTGATAAACTCGGCAGGATTCCAGTCGCGACAAGTCTAACACGTCGTTAACTAAACGAGTTAGTCGATCGGTTTCTCGATTGGCAATTTCTAGGAATTCCCTGCGCTCGCTTTCTAGAAGGTCTTCTCCGTACTCGTGGAGAGTCTCGATAAAAGATTTGATATTAAATAAAGGTGTTCTCAATTCGTGAGAAACATTGCTGATAAAATTGCTTTTAGCCTCATTGAGTTCTACTTCCCGAGTGATGTCCTGCACTGTCATTGCAATGCCTTTGAGACTTTCTCGGTAATTTCCAGAACATTGATGCTTGGAGGTTTGCTCGTAGAAAGTACACTCTACAGCTACCGGGCGTTGTGGCTCGGTACAGGTATCTTCCTCATGGCGGATGCAGCTTTTGCACAGCGGTTCGGCACCGGGCGCTTTGTGCAGAATGACAGTAGTTAAAACAATCCGAATTGTACGGTTAACTGGTTCGCTCATAGAGATGCGAAATTCGCCGCCTTCGCGATCGCCCGCAGCTATTTCCTGCAACGGTCTCGCCAACTCCTGCTGCACTTCCGAAGGCAAAATGTTCAGAACATTTACTCCGATAGCTTTTTTGCCTTGCCATCCAAAAATCCGCATCCCCGTCGGATTAACTAAAATAACCTGCAAATTTGCGTTTAATAAAAGCGCGCCATCAGCAATCGTTGAAACCAAAGTTTCTAACTTAGCTTTTTCCGCTGTCAGCTCTTCAATATTTTGTTCTTCATAACTTTCGAGTTTCTGGGCCATTTCATTAAAACTGCCGATCAACTCGCCCAATTCTCCCCCTAAAGGCAGGTCAACTCGCTGCTTAAAATTCCCGCTGGCAATGTTTTTGACCCCGAAGACTAATTGTTTTATCGGCTGAGTAATTGTCAGAGCATTAAATACAGCCCCCAAAATTACCATCACCCAAATAGTGACAAATACTGCTAAAGTGACATCCCTAGTCAGATTTGAAGAGATAACTGCTGCGGGATTTGGGTTAATGCCGATCGCCAAAACTCCCAAATATTTGTCTTCATGAATTAACGGCACAAATACATCGGTAACTTCCCCATCTGGCGTCAAATGCTGCCGCACCAAAGGCAAAGAAGTTAAATTTCTCGCTTCAATATCGGCGATAAAATTATCGGGAAGTTTGATCTGGCGGCGCAGCGTCAGGGAAGTTTCCACCTCGGATTCGGAAAAGGGTATCCCCAGGAAAATATCCCCCGCTTCGTCTGCGTAAAGCATATAGCGGACACTGAAGGTGCTGCTGTAAAATTGGCGGGAAAAGCGGGCTACTTCGGAGCGATCGTTTTTGGCAATCAGCGGCGCCACATTTGCCGCCAACAGCAGGCCGAGGTCGCGGCCGTAGCGAGTATCGTTAAGTCGCGCGTCTTGCTGGATAGTATTCACGGCCCAGAAGGTGAGGCCACTCATAATTAACGACACTACGAGGGTAGCAGCGGCCATCAGGCGGGTCTGGAGGGTAAAATCCGACCACCAGCGGGCAATAATTTCTCCGATTTTGTTTAGTATGGCCAGCATTTCACCAGTTCACCCGTTCAATATTAAAAGCAAGATCAATTCCGTTGGCTCCCGATCGAATTTTCTGCAGCGACTTGTCCGCTACCGCCACCGCAGAGATACCAAACTTCATTGTTACATTTCTACATTGAGATTGCTTGGCTGTGGGATGGCGGCCGATGTCGCAGTTCCTAATTTTTATCGCCAAGCGCTCGGCGGCCGATGTCCCGGCGGCAGTAGACGCCTTCAAATTGGATACAATCAACTGCTGCATAAGCTTTGGAGATAGCTTGTTCCAAAGTTTCTCCCGCCGCAGTGACGCCCAAAACCCGGCCGCCGTCGCTCACCAACTGCTGCTGCTTCAACTGGGTGCCGGCGTGAAACACTTCTGCTCCTTTGGCTTCAGCTTCCTCGATACCTGTAATAACTTTGCCTTTTTGATAAGTTCCAGGATAGCCCCCAGAAGCCAAAACTACGCAAACAGATGCCCCCGACTTCCAGCGAATAGAATATTCACCGAGACGCTGCTGACAGCAGGCCAGCACCAAATCTTCTAAGGGGGTTTCCAGCAGCGACAAAACCGCTTGAGTTTCGGGATCTCCGAAACGGCAGTTGAATTCTAAGACTTTGGGTTCTCCCTCGGGGGTAATCATTAAACCTGCGTAGAGTACACCCCGGTAGTCGATTTTGCGTTTTTGCAGTGCTGCGAGGGTGGGTTCGAGAATTTCTTCTTGAATCCTTTCCATGAGTTCCGGGGTGACAATGGGCGCTGGGGCGTAGGCTCCCATACCGCCGGTGTTGGCTCCCTGGTCGCCTTCGCCGATAGCTTTGTGGTCTTGGGCCGGCAGCAACGGTTCCACTGTGATGCCGTCCGTGAGGGCGAGAATCGAGACTTCTTGACCTGTTAAGAATTCTTCGACGACGACTCGGAGGTTGTCGGTGCCGAATTCGCCTCGGAAAATGGTGTTGATGGCGCTGTGAGCCATTTTGACGGTGGTGGCAACGGTGACTCCTTTGCCTGATGCGAGTCCGTCTGCTTTGATGACTATTGGGGTTCCTTGTTCCAGAACGTATGCTTTTGCTGCTTCTGCGTCTGTAAATACGGCAGCTTTGGGTGTGGGGATGCCTGCTTGGAGCATCAATTCTTTGGCCCAGGATTTGCTGGATTCAATTTGGGCGCCGGCTTTGGTGGGCCCGAAAATCATGAGTTTTTTCTGTTGGAAATAGTCGGCGATGCCTAGCGATAGGGGCAATTCGGGGCCGACGATGACTAATCCGATGTTGTTGACCATCACAAAGCGTTCGATGCCTTGGAAGTCGTCGATGTTGAGCGACAGATTTTGACAGCCTGGGGTCGTAGCTGTGCCGCCGTTACCCGGTACGCAGAATACTTGTTTAATCCGCGTAGATTCTAGCAGTTTTTTTGCGATGGCGTGTTCGCGCCCTCCGTTTCCCACAACTAAAACTTTCACAGTATCCTCACCTATAAATTTTGTTTCCTGAATGTCTGATTTTCAGTGTTGGCATCTGTCTATCTGCTTTTTGCAGTGCTGTCAATTATGCCATGCTTGGCGCTAGGGAATTGCTAGATGTGGCACTTTTCTGGAGGAGTGGGCTTCGACCGCTGTTTCTCAATGGCTGGGAGCGTGCAATAATTAAAGACTTTAGCTGCCCAATTTTTAGGGGTTCTGCCTCGATTTAATCCTGCAATTAAAACTCTTTTCTGGCTTTTAACTCTTCAATTACTGTAATAGAGCCAGGGCCAAATAGCGATAAGATAGGCAGGTTGACTTTGCGAAATTTTACTCACATGAAATCAAATCAAACCGCTGCGAGTTCGTCTGCCAAATTTAAGCGGGTGGGCGTTGTCGGCGGCGGCCAGCTAGCTTCGATGATGGGGGATGCTGCTAGGGCGCTAGGTATTGAATTGGTAGTACAAACTCCCCATGCTACTGACCCGGCAGTTTCTGTTGCTGCTGGTGTTGTTTTGGCTGCTGTTGATGATGTTTTGGCTACGGCTCAATTGGCGGCTGGCTGCGATGTTATTACTTTTGAAAATGAGTTTGTGGATTTGGATGGTTTGCGGCCGCTAGAACAGCAAGGTGTGTTATTTCAGCCGAGTTTGTCGTCGCTTTCTCCTTTGTTGGATAAGTACGTTCAGCGCTGTTATTTACAAGGTTTGGGTTTACCAACTCCGAGGTTTTGGGAATGGGATTGCAGCGCGGATTTGCCCCCAGAATTGTCTAAGGCGGTGGCGATCGACTTTCCGGCAATTTCGGTTTCCGACAGCGTGCAGATGGAAGGAGACTCGGATGCTGGATCGAGCGACTTTCCCTTTGTCGTCAAAGTTCGCCGCCACGGTTATGACGGCCAAGGTACTTTTATTGTTAAGGATCGGGGGAGTTTGGAGTCAATTCGTGCTAAACTCCAAGGTCAGTCTTTGCTAGTGGAAGAGTTTGTGCCGTTCGATCGCGAATTGGCAGTGATTGCGGCTCGATCGGCAACTGGCGAAATTGCGATTTATCCGATCGTAGAAACCCAACAGCAAAATCAAGTTTGCCGCCTGGTGATTGCGCCCGCTGATATTAGTTTAGAGGTGAAAAGTGAAGCTTGTGCGATCGCCCGCACTCTCCTCAACAGTTTGCAAGCTGTCGGCGTATTCGGCATTGAATTATTTTTAACCGCCGATAATAAGCTGTTAGTCAATGAAATTGCACCCCGCACTCACAACTCGGGACATTTTACCATTGATGCCTGCGAAACTTCACAATTTGAACAGCATTTGCGCGCAGTTTGTCAACTGCCTTTAGGCAATTCGGCTCTGAAATGTGCAGGCGCTGTCATGGTAAATTTGCTAGGCTACGAGTCTGCCCAGTCCGATTATTTAGCAAAAAGAAAACAACTGGCACAAATTAGCGGTGCTTTTGTACATTGGTATGGTAAGAAAGAATCGCGTCCCGGCCGCAAACTCGGTCACGTTACAGTTGTGCTCGACGCGGACAAGGTGGCTCAGGGGCGATCGTCAGCAGAGGATCTCGCTCAAACCGTAGAATCCATCTGGTATGCAAGTTAAATTGCTCGAAGGTTGCCAAAATCTGGTTAGTTGGTATATATTAAATAAAGGTTCTACTGCGACGTTGGTGACTGCCAATAATGTTTTTTTGATCTATAACTCTTAACTCTCGGGAATCAAGATGTTCGGGCAGCAGTAAACTGGGCTTGTACCCAGAAACTTTAAGCACGGGCCACGGTACCCACCTGGTAAAATACCAGGTCAAAAGCTGAGGTAAGACGGCGTTGCGGGGAGCCATTAAAATTTCGATTGAGATAGGCGCTGTGAAATATGGCTAGCCTATTTTTTTTTGAGATAAACGCCTTTGTCATACTACATCTTAAAGTTTTGCCTAAACTCGTCTAGCCAGGGCTATTTCATTCTAAATAATGCCTTAGCAAGGATATCGTTTCCGGTTGCATCGGAAGGAATAATAAAATCGAGTCAACAGTCAAAACTTAACAATCATTCAGTTTTTCGACTGACAGTCACTCGTCAAGCCATCCTTAGGAGTGCAACCGAAATTGATAAAACTTGTCGATCGCGCCTGAGATAAAAATAAAGCGATAAGTTAAATTGACGACGGTCGATCGTGCCATATTTCCAGCGGTACTGGCCGCAACCTTCCCGCTACTTCTACACTCGGCCAATTCGGATCAAAAGTCAAATTTTCCAACGTTCCATCGCTGTGAATTAAAAACGTATCCTCAATTTTTGCTCCCGACAAACTCGGATTCCAAGCCACAGCCATATTTTCTGCCAAAATATCTGAAGTAGCCGGATTCGCCACAATTTCCCGCGCCAAATATCCGGTAGTTCCGCCTTGATGGTGTTCCGCAATTGCTTGAGGATATCCGTGCTCTTCGTAAGCAGTTTTAAGCGTATCATAAACCGCATTCAGCGTTACTCCCGGCTGACACAAATTTAAGGCCGCTGCTTCAATTTCCCTGACTTGTCGGTGCAACTGTGAATACTTTTCCCCAAGAAAATCGAAACAGACAAATCTGGTTAAATTTGCATACAAACCCCATCCCCTCGCGCAAAATACTAACATTGCTTGTCGCCCAATTTGTTCGGCGGTAGCGGTGGCGTGGCGGTACATTGGTAAACGCCTTTCTCCAGCAACTAATGTCAGGGCTGGATGCAAACCTCTCGCCCACAAAGCCTCTGCACCGGCTCCCGCTAGCTGATATTCTGTCCATGTTGGTTTGGCTGCAGAAAGTACCTCTGTCATCGCTTCGCTGGCTAAACGCCCGACTCGCCGGTATCGCTCTAATTCGCTTGACATCATTGTCTGTTTGCGAGACTGTAAAGATGCGATTATTGGCGTTTCTTTGGGATAAATTGGCCGATCGCTCATGACGTTACCGTCACCAGTAATTTCTTTGACGAAAGCTTCGCGCTGTGCAACATCTGCCCAAGGATAGATGTGCATTTGAAAGTTGGCTGGCAATTCCTCGTCCTGCAAGCGTTGAGCTTCGATTTCATCGGTGAGAACCCAAGCGTTTTCCGCAGTAATTAATATTTCTGCAACTCCGGTTTCTGCAGTTAGCAATACTGTATGAGAACCGCCGGCTGTGGCCCAGGCAAACCAGTCAGTGCCTCGCAAGCGAAGGGCGATCGCTTTTGTTTCGGTTAAGGCTTTGCGGATGAATTCGAGTTTTATATCGACTTCTTTGTTGAATGAGTTTATCATATATTGACCCAAAATCTAAAATCTAAAATCTAAGATAGATTGACCGATACGGCTTGCAATTCTTTAGCTTTTTCTTCCGGTAAAGCGTCGTTGGCAAACATTCCGGCGGCGAGTTCGGTTCCTGCTAGGTATTTTAGCCGCTCGCTCGATCGATAGGGCGGATAAAATTGGGCGTGCAAATGCGCTTCTGGATGGGGTTTACCGTCTGTTGGCCCTTGAAACCAAGCCATCAAATAAGGGAATGGGCGATGCCACAAACCGTCATATTTGAGGGTGACTGTTTTTAAGGCTTTAGCGAGTGATTGACGCTGTTTTTCCGTCAAATCGACAAATGTAGCAGCGGGGGCGATCGGGGCAATCCACACTTCGTAAGGGTAGCGGGCACAAGCGGGGACAAAGGCGATCGCCTCTTCGTCTAAATAAATAATTCGCTGTTTGTCGGAAATCTCTTTTTGAATCAAATCTTGCAGCAAACCGCTACTGTTTTTTTGATAGTAAACCGATTGACACTCTAACATCCGTGCCGGCACAGGTGGCACGAACGGATAAGCGTAAATTTGACCGTGGGGATGGTGCAAAGTTACTCCGACTTCGACGCCGCGATTTTCAAAGGGCAAGACGTATTGAATTTCGGGATTGCTGCCAATAACTGAAGTGCGATCGGCCCATACTTCTAACAATAATTCCAAGTGAGATAACTCCAAAGAACCCAACGAAGCCAGCGGATCTTGAGTGAAAACAACGACTTCGCAAATGCCCTTGGCGGGCAAAGTTTCGACAATATTTGCAGGTGCATTTTTTGCTTGCACAGTCAGCGAGGGAAAGCGGTTGTCAAACACTGCTACATCGTACTCTCCCGGTGGCAATTCTGTCGGAAACTTAGGGTTAATTGTAGCTGCCAGCGGGTTGTATTCCGGCGGCGGCATGAAAGTTCTTCCCTGACGGTGGCTGGCGTATGCTACCCATTCCCCCCGCAAAGGATGCCAGCGAAAGTGGGGGTTTGCCTCTACTGGTTCATTGCTGGGACTTACGGCCGCGATACCTTCTGGGATTGGGTAGCGACTATACAGTGTGAGTGGGCGGCCGTCTGGTTTTAGCAATGTTTGGGCGTACATTTTTTGTAGGGGCGGGCGATCGCGTTTAATATATGTTAGGAGTATAACTTCGTGCTTTGAGCATCCGCCCCTACCTAAAGTCGCAAATTATTTTAACAAGTTTACTTTGCTGTACCAACGTCAGCCGACCGTCCGCAAGTCCGCCAGGGGTCGAAACCCACGTGGTTTTTAGCGAAAGAGCTCGCTATGAGGACTAATGAGTTCTTGAGTCATATCTAAGAGGACTTTAGCTTTAACAGGACTTACGCAGGCCCACTATATATAGTGTGCCAAAAAAGGGATCTCCTTTTTCTCTCATCAAGAGTGAGCCTCACGAGATTAAAAACTTGCTCGCTAAAAAAATCACCAATTCTCCTGTTTAACAAGATATAGCAGTAGGAAAGGATAGTGGTCAGACTAACTAGAAAGATTTAATAATACTCGGATACAAAGAATATTTTGTAGGAGGGGAAATCACCACTTTAAAATACTCTCCAATATTATAGGAAGCTCTTTGGTATTTTATTGATGAGTAGAACGCCATTTGAGCTATCAAATAAAACCCTTAATTATACTGACTCTGCAGGACTACCTAATTTTTAACCTCTGATTCACCTAAGCTAACTTTAACGGATATTGCCACTTTAATTATCCGCGCTCCACACCTTCGCAATTGTATCCCTATTATTGCAGGTACTGCAATAATAGTGCAGCGAATTACAGCGTTATATAACAAGGTAATATTGCTGATTAAATAGCAGCAGAATTGGATCATCTCTGCTTAGCGCAGGTTTATGCTGCACTGATTATCACGAAAATTGAGCAGAGATAGAAGCAGAGTTAGTGGCCCAAGAATCGGAATATGAGCGTTGGACAGCATTAAATAACCTACAAATGCAGGAAACATGAGTCAGCATTAGTCTTTTTAATGAGGGCTAATGTTTTGACTACGATCGCAATTCCCAATTAGCCAGTATATTTATCGATCGACCATTCGATCGAGCTTTTCCTTAACCAACAAGTCTAACAACGAGCGCAACACAAACAAGCCACCGAATCCCGAAACCGCAAAAGCTGCGATCGCCCCCGTTTGATATCCGCCCACTAGCAGCACTGCACCCGACAAAAACACAAAACCAGTCAGACAAGCAAAAATTAGAGTTTTCAAAGCTAAATTAATGCGTTTCAAGGCTCTTTCGCTCTCGATATTTCGCACTCTAATTTGCAGTTCGCCCTCTTCAATTCGCTGCTCCAAACGCTTGATAAAAACTTGCGATTTGCTCGGCTGCCGTAACTTATATGTAATAAAACTTCGCGCTTGCCTTGCCAATTCTCCGATCGCATTTCCCCGCCCCTTGCTCACCGCAATACTCTTGACAAAAGGCTGAGCGGATGCTATGAAATTGTAGTTAGGGTCGAGAGTTCTAGCTATGCCGTCGAGAGTCGTCACGGACTTGACAATAAACATCATTTCTGCAGGCAAGCGAAACGGTTGCTGCTCGAACATGATGTAAAGTTCGTTCTTAATTTCATTAAAAGCTTGAAGGTCGATCGGCTTATCAATAAACTTATCCAACAGAAAAGCAATCAGCCTGCGTACCGGCATCATATCCGGCATCGGCTCAATCAAGCCGATCGAAATTAAAGTATTGAGTACCTCGTCAGTATCCTTTCTCATCACAGCAAAAAAAGTCTTGACCATTTGGTCTTTAGCCAGAGACTTTATCTCAGCCATCATCCCAAAATCGTAAAAAATCAAGCTACCATCTTCTGTCACCGCCAAATTTCCCGGATGCGGGTCAGCTTGAAAAAAACCGTCTATTAACAACTGTTTTAAATAACAGCAAATTCCGAGTTGATTGAGCTTCACAATATCCACTCCAATCGCCTCTAAACTAATGCGGTCGTCCACCTTAATGCCTGGTGCGTATTCTAGAGTCAGCACTTTTTTAGTCGTGTATTGCCAGTAGACTTTCGGGACAATAACCTGAGGATATTCTCGAAAATTATGGCTAAAGCGATCGGAATTTTTACCTTCTTGCACGTAGTCAATTTCTTGATATAAAATCTTAAAAAACTCGTGATAAATAGATTCCAGGTCATATTTGCGCGTCCCAGGCAAATAGCGATCGCAAAAACGCATCACTTGGCGCACCGCCTTCACATCCAAATCAAATAAACTTTCCAAACCCGGACGCTGCACCTTCACAATCACATCTTCCCCGGTGTGCAGCCTCGCTTTGTGTACCTGTCCCAGACTCGCAGCAGCGATCGGCGACGGGTCAAAATCGCGGTACAAAGCATAAATATCCTTGCCTAACTCTGATTCTACAAGAGCGATCGCCTCTTCGGAACTAAACTGAGGAACCCGATCCTGCAACTGTTCGAGTTCCTTCACATACTCAAGCGGCAGCAAATCCGCCCGAGTCGAGAGAGACTGCCCGATTTTAATAAAAGTCGGGCCTAAATTCAGCAAAGTATTGACCAACCAATGAGCCCGAATTCTTCTAGTTTGAGGCGAATTATTTTGCAGCAGTCCGTCCCACCACAAAAAAAACATAAACTTTCCCGCCGCTGCAAAAATGTCTATTTGCCGTGCCAGTGGCGAATATTTAGAACGTTGCCAACGCAGGGTTTTAGGTGCAGCTTTTGTGAGCATAATATTGGCTATCGAATTCCATGCACCGTGACAATTTTTAGGGGACAATCCAGGACGCAGAAACCGGCTTGTACGAAAAGACGGATGGCAGGCCTTTGAAACAGTTAAAAAACTCAGTTTCTTTGGTCTATACTGCGTAATGTCATCTCCGACTATACAATTATAATTAAGTTCCTAGTAAGTAATGCAAGTCCTCATTAATTATTCATAAATAGAGGACAGTCGTACTCACGACAAACACGCGCTAATTACAGCCCAATAACTAGACATAATATAAGTCTTGGGGAAAATCAGCAATTGAGAACCGGCAATTTAGACTGCAACCAGACCAACAATTCAAAACAGAGGACTTGGTAGAGTTTACGACATTTCCAAATCTCCCTCTTCTGGCAAGTTTTCTAGTTTCGCCTGTTCGCTGCCAATTCCCAGCAGCTTCTCAACCGAACTATTCTTCTACATTACAGAGTTCCGCTGCAAATTGCGGCAGAGTCAGAGTAAAAGATGTGCGCCACAAATTGTCAGATTCTGAACTTTCTGCCGGACAGCTAGATACATCAATAGTACCATTCAAGTGCTGCACTAAAGACTTTACCAGAGCCAGACCCAAACCCGTACCGGCGATAGCTTGGTCAGTAATGCCAGTGCCGCGGCGGAACTTGTCAAAGATGTGGGGTAAATCAGCAGCAGAAATGCCGCGCCCGAAATTAGAAATGCTCAGGACAATATAGCCGGCTGCCTCAGACGCCTCCAAAACTACCGCCGTTCCAGAAGCAGAGTATTTTCCAGCATTCGTCAGCAGTTCCAGCAGCACCCGATTGAGAATGTCCGGGTCGGTTTCCCAGCAAGGGGTTAACTTGGGCAAATCCACCTTCAGAGTCAATTGCTTATCCGCCCACTGTTTTTCAAAATCCTTAACTAAATCTTGCAATAAACGGTTGAGATCGATTTTGATTAGAGAAATCGGGACTTGCTGAGGCTCAAACTGCTTGAGGGCCAGCAAATCGTTAACCAGAGCAGTTTCCTTAGAACACTGCTGTTCGAGAATGTCGAGATACTTAGTCCGACTCGCTGACGGCAGTTCAGCTTGTTTGAGCATCAGAATCGCTAGCTTCATGATTGTTAAAGGGGTACGCAACTCGTGACTCAGAGTGCTGAGAAACTCGTCTTTAATCACCTTCAATTTCCGCATTTGCTCTAGCTGATTGGCAGATTGTTCGTACAGTTTCCCCTGCAGGTCGAGGCTTTGCTGCAACTGAGCGGTTCTGTCTAAGACTGCGGTTTGCAATTCCTTAAGCGTTTGAGTTTGGATAATCATCTTGCTCGCTTGAGCGCTGACTGATTCCAGAACTTCTAATTCTTCCGGGGTCCAAGTGCGCGGCTCGGAGTGCTGCAAAACCAAGAAACCCAAAACTGTTTCCTGGCAGCAACCGCCCGTGAGGGGAACCAGCAGCAAGCCGCGAATACCTTGGAGTTTCAAAATTTCTTTGGCTGCTTCTTGTTCTTTGCCGATTAATTCGCCTGCGTCAGCGAGGGCGAGGGGTTTGGGTGCGCCGTGGAATGCTTGGCGGCACAAATTAGATTCTGACAGCCAAAAAGCGGGAGAGTTATTTGGTTTGGAGTTGGGGATTTTGGATTGGGAATTAGCAGTTTTATCCTTGTTTTTTGTTTTGGATGTTGAGCTTTTTTTCCCAGTAGCGCTTTGTGTTATTGCCTGTTTGTTTGGAGCTTTTTTTACAACGGATTCGCAGAGGAATTCGACTTTCGCTTTGGGCGTTTGATTGGGGGAGCGATCTTTAAATAGAGGGTCTGTATATTTCAATAGCAGGATTTGACCTGTATCTACTTCCAGGGTATCGACGGTATTTTCAATAACTTGCTGCAATATTCGATCGACTTCTGAATTTGTGTCGATCGATGCAGCAACTGACATGAGTAGATTTTTGTATTTAGCTTGTCGCTGTAACTGTTCGTTTAAGCTGGCAATTTCTTGAGTTTTTTGAATGTGAGAAATCGCGATGCCGATCGCCTCTGATGCTGCTTCAAGGCGCTGCCGATCGGCTACCGACCACTCGTGAGGTTGCGACTTACCAACAATCACCATGCCATTTACAGCCCCTCCAAATCGGGCAGGCCCTGCCAAAATTGCCCGAAAAGGCAGCGCAGTCACAGGAGAATTGGGCGATGAAGCTGCCGGACTATCAAGATAATCGGATATCGCCACTATCTCGCCGTCTGCTAGGACGTTTGCCCAAGCGGGATGTTCGAGTGATATGCTAGGCGGTTTTAATCTTGGGGTTTGCGGGTGTTCCGGTGTTTCGGTGGAATCCACAGCACCGGCAACATACGGGAAATCGCTGCTATTTTGCCAGTAAGCATTCGGATTTACTACTTTTTGGTCAACCACAGCAGTAACCCAACAGAAATCTGCCCCCCATGCAACCCCCAAAGTATTGGCTATTTGCAGCAGCAGGAGTTCTCGATCAAAGCTGGTGGCGAGAATTTGGCAAATTTGTCGCCCGAGAAGGGCAGGATCGACCTGGAACTGCATAAGACGATCCAGAAATTTTTGGACTGATACTGGTTCTGCGATTTGCGGTAAATGCAAAGTGCAAGACTCTGACGGCGATCGGTCGATCGGACTAAAGTCTTGATTTCCCTGGCAATCGATCATGGCAACCAAGCCTTTATTCTAAGATGTTTGAGCCGGCTCCCGCTGCAACAAATATAGAACCTTTCCATAACTGTCGGCTTGACTGTTATGACCCTGCTTTCTGTGTTTGTGCAGCCTGTCGGCGGGTCACTAGATATCTGAAAATATACCCCGAGCTGACAGAGTTCTATTTTCTCGTTTTCTACCCTTCGATCTGTACGGGATGAACTTTACCATCCTTTACCGGATGATTATCAATCGATTCCCGCTAATTTTGACTGTTATTGTATAGTATGAAGCTTTTCTAGAGACCGCTTAGTGACACCCTTCTCCTCACTTTGTGATGTTTCCTATTTAAGTTTGCGATATTAACAAATTTTTATTTTGATACAAATCCGCCGATCGAGTGACAGCGATCGCAAAAATTCCCATTCAAAAAATTATCACTCATAACATAGTTGAGAGTTTTCGAGTTTTTGCTCAAAAACTCATTTTTCACAACACCTAGAGCCGTGCAGGCAAGTCTCTGGTTAAATTTCTCCCACTTACCTGCTTACTTATTTTGTGCTTCCTGTTGGGCTTTATCGCTATTTTGGCGGTAAAGTGCCGTCCGGTTCAGAGCCGTTGTGTAGCGGGGGTGCTTGGAAGGCACGGCGGCCATCAAATCGGAAGCTTGCTGCCACTTAGCAGCTACGACTAACCAATCCTCGCGAGATTGAGCGGTTTTGCCCTCGGTGGCTGCTTGTTCGGCTACTCGCACTGCTTGGGCAAAAGAGTCAACAGCAGAATTAACAGTCTCTTTAGAAATTTTCAAAGCAGGTTTTGCCTCCGAAGGAACAGCAGTTGCCACTGCAGGGGTGGTGGCTTGTGTGCTGTTTGGCACTTGGGAATTGAGTCCTTTGTAGATGGCTGCCACTGCTGCAAGTAACAGCACGGTCAAGCTGATGCCGCCGACGATACCGCGCTGAAATTGCCGCGGTTGCTGCATCGATCGAGGTATAGCCATTCTCGGCAAAGCCCGCTTGCCGGAGAGAGCTTGGCGTTCGTGATGGGCGGTGGCTAAACGCTTGAACAAATTCGGCTTTCGGAGTTTAATTTCTTGAGACCACAACAGTTGATTATCGGGATCGCGGCTAATTTCTTCGAGCCACAGCAGTTGGTGTTCTCGGACAAGCCGACTGTTGATGTTGACTCGGCGAATATTGTGGGGCGAAATGCGTTCCAAAATTTCTCGGACTCGATCGACCAAACTAGACTCTTCGAGCATTTGGGGCGTTGCAGCTTCGCACAGCAGTTGCAGCACCCCCTCTGCAAACACAGCTCGGGCCCTGACCCCTACCTGTGCCAGTTCGTCATTAAGGATTTGAATAATCGATGCAACCGAGCCCTCGCGAGCTTGTCGAGCAATGTCATCTATTGGATTGGCCATAAAACTATCTTGACGCTTAGCAATCTGTTAATTGTTAACCCAAAGTCTCGGATCTAATTTTTACTCATACAGGTTATCACTGACACTGCCAGGTTAAAATGAACAGATGCAAATTTTGCATACCGATCCACTTAAAATTATCACCACAGCATCGAGCGAGGCTAACAGGAAATAAACTATGGGTAAAGTAATTAGCGGTCAAATTTTTGTTGTAGACGACAACATCGATACAGATCAAATTATCCCGGCCGAATACCTGACCCTGGTTCCCTCGAAGCCGGATGAGTACGAGAAACTAGGCAGTTACGCTATGATTGGGTTGCCCGATCGCTACGGTAAGTTTATCGAATCCGGTGAACAGAAAACCCGGTATCCGATTATCATAGCGGGCGAAAATTTTGGCTGCGGTTCTTCGCGGGAGCACGCTCCGATAGCTCTCGGGGCCGCCGGCGTCACAGCAGTGGTGGCTTTGTCTTACGCCCGCATTTTCTTTCGCAATTGCTCGGCTACTGGGGAATTGTACCCGATGGAATCAGTCGAGCGGCTCTGCGACTTGTTTGTAACCGGTCAAGAAGTGACGATCGACTTTACAGCAGAGGTAATTGTCAACCACACTGTCGATCGAACTTTCTCGCTCAAACCTTTAGGAGAAGTAGGGCCTGTAATAGATGCCGGAGGGCTGTTTGAGTACGCGCGCCAAACGGGAATGATTGCGGCTCGCTCTTAACTTTTAAAACCCTGCAATGTAGGGTGTACCACCGGGCGCACCTTACGAAGATCTCCCAGCTCAAACCGCTCCCATCTAGGGTGCGGGGAAATTTTTTCAAATCGACTCAATAAAATTCAATAAAATACGCTGGTGAGCAATGCCAAAAGGTCGCACATCTCCTGACTGCTCAGAATAGCATTTGCCAGCCCGAATCTGCTCGGGTGTCAACAACTTCATATCCCACCCCTCAAGCAAAACTAAATCCTTGACATCCGCACTAAGTTGTGCATGAAAAACGTGGCGAACGACATCTTTTTCGACATCACAACAGAAAAAAGAAACACTTGCAGGAGCATAGCCAATTTCCTCTGATAATTCCCGCACTACAGCAACTTCCGGCGTTTCTCCCGGTTCCAAGTGTCCGCCAAACAAAGCCCAATGTCCGGGATACCTGATATGAGGAATATCGTCCCGCAACTGACAGAGAAACTTGCCCTCTCGGTACAAAATCGCGATCGCAACGTGAATTTTAGTCATGTGTTAGAAAGAAAAGAGAAGGAAAAAAGTGCTGTAGGAGCGGGTTCACCAACATCTGTAAAATTAACCAAAAATATAGGTAAACCCGCCCAGACCATAATATTATGGTTGATGAACTTTGAAGATAAATAAACAGCTCCAAATCGCCCAAGCACAACTATAAACCTTTGATTTGTAGGAAATAGACTTACTTATTGAAATAAATTAGCAGCTTCGTATTTTTATTTATTAGCCGCTGGAGTGCGCTTTAATTGCTCCATTTCCTCAACATAAACTTCACCTAAATCCTTTCCTGCCAATTCCTTCAGAGTAATACTCTTGTAGCGGACTTCTCCCTTCAGCAACACTTCATCGCCAAGCTGGGGCAAATCTTGCGTGGTTAAAATCCAAATACTGCCAGTACCATCCTCAAGTTGATAGGCCGCATTCCCCACAAACGGAGCGCGATTTTCCACCTTTCCCCGGAGATAAACTTCAGCATCCACTTGCCGCTTTTGTTGAACGTCGCCAATGCTAGCCACATTAAAACCAAGATTAAGTTGAGACAGAGGTAAATTGCCACAACTGAAAAAACCGCTGGCGAGGATTAGCGATAAAGAGCCGGTGCAGAATCTTTGAACCCAAACTTGCTTAATTGCAGTAGTCATTGGTCAACTGATTTGAGATTTGAGATGTGAGATACGACTTACTTTAACAGAATCCCAAGAATCGATCGCAAGTAATAAATTTCTCTAGTGTAGTCCTTGGCGGGGATTAAGCTAAAATCTAAAATCGTCCGCCCCTAACCCAGAGTCTACAATGGATGCCAAAACTGCTCAAATACTAGATGGCAAAGCTTTAGCGACAAAGATTCAAACCGAGCTGAGCGATCGAGTCCGCGCCCTGCAACCCCAAAAGGGGCGTCCTCCCGGACTTGCGGTGCTGATGGTGGGCGACAACCCAGCTAGCGCAGCCTATGTTCGCAATAAAGAGCGAGCCTGCGCTAAAGTTGGCATAGCTTCCTTCGGCCAGCATTACCCCGCAAACGCTACTCAAGCCGAACTAGAACTTGCAATTCGTGCGCTCAACGAAGACGATCGAGTAGATGGCATTTTAGTTCAATTACCGCTACCAGAACACTTAGATGCAATTGCCCTGCTGTACCAAATTGCCCCCGACAAAGATGCTGACGGACTTCACCCTGTAAATTTAGGCCGTCTCGTGCGTGGGGAGCAAGGTTTGCGGAGTTGTACTCCCGCCGGAGTGATGCGGTTATTGCAGGAATACCAGATTGATTTAAAAGGAAAAAATGCCGTTGTTTTGGGACGGAGTATTTTGGTAGGTAAACCGATGGCGCTGATGCTGTTAGAAGCCGATTGTACTGTTACTGTAGCTCATTCGCGATCGCAAAACTTAGAATCTATTACCAATCAAGCCGATATTTTAATAGCCGCAGTCGGCCGCACAGAAATGATTACACCTAATATGGTCAAACCTGGATCAGTAGTAATTGATGTCGGTATTAACCGCGTCGTCAATCCAGACGGTACGAGTCGTTTGGCCGGAGATGTTGACTTTGAGGCTGTTAAAACAGTAGCCGAATTTATCACACCGGTGCCGGGAGGAATCGGGCCGATGACTGTTGCTATGCTTTTGGAAAATACCGTTTCGAGTTATATTGAATACGGTTCTAATTGAATAGGGGCAAACTTGTGAGCCAGTATTGGCTCAATTAGTAGGGTTAGTAATCTACCAACACACAAAGATTTTAACTATGGCTTTAAAACCCGATCCATCAGGGACATTGCGCTTAATTGGCGACGACACCTCGGAAGGAATTCAACTTACTCCTGGAGATCTAAACAACTTCCCTTTAGGAGCTTGGGCCCTCGATGGCAACGATACAGTAAATGGCTCAGGGGCTAGCGAGTTAATCCTGGGAAATGAAGGGGAAGATATTCTCACAGGTTTTGCAGGCAACGATTCTTTATTTGGGGGAAAAGGAAGAGACGCCCTGTCTGGATCTGATGGAAATGACTACCTCAGTGGTGGTCTAGATGCTGATTTTCTTCTTGGAGAGGCTGGCGATGATATTTTATTTGGGGGTAGAGGCAATGATGTTTTAGGCGGCGGAGATGGGAATAGCACTCTGGTTGGCGGCTTGGGCAGAGACGCATTAATTTGTGGTGGAGGCAATAATTTATGCGTTCTGGGAATAGATCCTGCCACTACAGATATCAATTCTAGTGATATAATCGTAAATTTTGTTCCTGATTTGGATCGTATTGGATTAGCCAGTGACTTAACGGTCAATGATATAGTGTTGGAGCCGATAGAGAATGTGACATTAACATCTAGGATCGATGGGCCGCAAGCTTTACTACAACTCCTGCCTCCCGATCTGAGGGAAAATAGCGAACCTGCTTCAGGGACTCTAATCAGAGTCAGGAATTCTAACGCGATTTTAGGTTTTGTAGAGGATGTAACGCCTAATGAACTACAAAGCAGGATTGTTTCCGTTCAGGGTTTCTAAGTTCAGAACAATCACTGCTGGACTGACCAACTTATCATTTTGTTGGCCACAAATTAACTCCTGATATTTACAGGACTTACGCAGAAACGCTAGTAGTAGGGTGCGTATTTCGCACCTTACTACTATGGGTCGTGTAAAAATTGGCTATGCAGCATAAGTCCTGTAAAATTATTTACTCTTTGAGTCCGCCTCGGCGTACAAAAGTTTGTGTAATAACGATTTCAAGCTCCGATCGAAATCACTAATCACTAAGATTTACCGTGAGAAACTCAAGATAGCAACAACGCGAATTCGGCGTTGTCAATCCAGACGGTACGAGTCGTTTGGCCCCAGATGTTGATTTTAATGCTGTTAAAACAGTAGCGGGATTGATCGCGCCGGTGCCGGGAGGAATCGGGTCGATGACTGTTGTTAGGCTTTTGGAAAATACCATTTCGAGTTATTATATTGAATACGGTTCTAATTGAATTATGACCCACTTGTGAGGCAGTATTGGCTCAAGTAGGGTTAGTAATCTACCAACACACAAAGATTTTAGCTATGGCTTTAAAACCGGATGCGTCAGGGACATTGCGCTTAATTGGCGACAACACCTCGGAATTCATTCAACTTACTCCTGGAGATCTAACCAACTTCTCTTTAGGAGCTTGGGCGCTCGATGGCGACGATACCGTAGATGGCTCAGAGGCTAGCGAGTTAATCCTGGGAAATGAAGGGGAAGATGTTCTCAGAGGTTTTGTAGGCAACGATTCTGTATTTGGGGGAAAAGGAAAAGATGGCCTGTATGGACATGAGGGGAATGACTGCCTCAGTGGTGGTCTAGATGCTGATTTGATTTATGGAAGGGCAGGCGATGATATTTTATTTGGGGGTAGAGGCAACGATCTTTTAGACGGTCAAGAGGGAAATAACACTCTAGTTGGTGGCTTGGGCAGAGACTACTTAATTTGTGGCTTGGGCAATAATTTATGCGTTCTGGGAATAGATCCTGCCACTACAGGTATCAATTCTAGTGATGCGATCACAAATTTTGATCCTGATGTCGATCGCATTGGATTAGCGAGTGGTTTAACGGTGAATGATATATTGTTGGAGCCAGTAGAGAATGTGACATTCACATATAGGCTCGATGTGTCGCAAGCTTTACAATTATTGGTTCCTCCAGTTTTTCTCAGCGAAATTAGCGGACTTGTTTCAGGAACTCTAATCAGAGTCAGGAATTCTAACGCGATTTTAGGTTTTGTAGGCGATGTAACGCCTAATGAACTACAAAGCAGGATTGTTGCCGTTCAGGGTTTCTAATTTCAGGAGAATCACTGGTAAGCTGACAAATTTATCATATTTTTAGGCAAAAAGTAACTCCTGATATTTACAGGAGTTACGCAGAAACGCTAGTAGGGTGCGTATTTCGCCCCTTACTACTATGGGTCGTGTAAAATTTGACAGTGCAGGGTAAGTCCCAATACGGTTCAGTTAAGGCTCAAATAGTGGTAAATTAGGTATGGTGTCCAAAAATGGAGAGCAAGTAAGGTGCAT
>NZ_JAUBRN010000080.1:0-24054 GCF_036701875.1 Microcoleus sp. MON1_C5
TCTGGCTTGAGCGTTAGTGTCACCCGTACCGCATCTTTTTTATTTGCACCGGGTTTAAGGTTTTTTAAACTTTTAGGATTGATGTTCATTAGTAATTAATGTATATGCGTTTGATAAAATTTGGTTTCTCGTTTCACCAACTTTGTTTGACTCTGTTTCTGGCGTTAGCCGCCCGTAATAGGCGGCTAAGAGTAAGCAAGCTAACCTAAGCCCAACAAGTCGCCTATTACGGTTGTATCGACTTTTTTCTTTTCAAGGTACTTTTCAACCTCATCCTCAAAGTGTTTGATTTCTGTTTCCGTTGAATTTGCAACGGACGCTGTTAAATCTTTGACGGGGAGTAGAAGTTCAATTGCTGCTACTCTGTCAATCAAAGATTTAACTTGAATTTCTACTTGTTGCAACCTGTAATTTATGTCAGAATAATCGACCAACATACTTTTTTGCTCATCGACTTCTAACTTATTTTGATTAACCAGTAAAGTCTCTAATTCGTCCACAAAGCTAATTCTGAAAGCTTCTAAATCAATGCTTGAACTTCTGTCAACTAATTCATTAATGGTTTTTCTTATGGCAAGAAGATAGCTTTGCATTGCAATTATAGCGCTTTGATTTTTGGTTGTTGCTACACTGATATAAGCAAGTTCATAATCATCAGTGTTGAATAATGGTAGTTTTTCCATTTTTTTTAGGGTGGTAAGGTTTTAGTTTAGTGTCAATTTCGGACAGCAATTTAATCTGGTTTAAAGGTGATATTTCTGAGAGTGTAGGTTTTGCCGCGCATAACTCCTACAATGCCATCAGGCGCACCAAGACTAATAAGTGCATCTACAAAAGGTCGCCTTCCTCGTGTTAAAGAACCGTTTTTGAAACACCATTTTTTGTACTCAAAAAAAAGATCGATCACAGGAATCTCATTGCCTGGTTTTACTGCACAACAGTTGATGTAAAACTCTAGGGGGTCATTTTTAATAGAATCACCTCTAGTCAGTTTAGTTTTATCTTGTGGCAAAAGCTGTTTATCTGATGACTCTTTAAGACTTTCTTTGAGTTTTATTAGTAATGCAATAGCATCATCAAGATATTGCATACCTGGATCAGAATTATTCATGTTGTTTACCATTCAATTATATTTTCTTCTTCCCGTTCACTTTCCTCAGTCCAGACACTTTCACTTGATTCGACATGAACAAAGGATGCCTCTATTAATTGAATCTCTAAATTATCTTGACTTTTAATGAGGCAATATTTTCGGTCAACAAATTGCCTATCACAGGCATCAAGATACAACCTAAGTGCAGCACGAACAACATCGGATAGATTACACTCTCTTTCAGTACAGATAATCTTCAGAGACTCCATCAACGAGGGTGAGAGCCGTGCGTGAATTTCATTTTTACCCATTAGAATTCTTCTTCACCACCGCTGTTATAGTTTGTGAGTTCTAATAACTCCCGAAAAACAGAAGACTGTACTAAACCAAAAGTTTGATTAAGGAGTAACTCAAGGAATAGTAGATTGCGGTGTACGTCATTCGTCGTAACATTTGAAACAAAAGAAATTGTTGCGTCACCCTGTTTTCTTACACCATTAATTGCAATCAAAGCCTCTTGTATATTTTTTCGAGCTAGTTCAAGACTTTCGATCGCTTGTCTCGTTGCGTCGGAAACATCCGCCATTTTGTCGTAATATTCGTGTACATTAATCATGTTTTACCCTTTGGTGTGTATTTATTTACTTAGCCGCCCGTGTTAGGCGGCTATTGTTGGAAATGAACTTAAAGCTAACAATTGCGATATAGTTGAATCACCCTGTAGATTTGTTTTTGGCAAACTTTCAGACAATCAACTGTTAAAGTTAGATTTAGTTTAACTAAACGCATTTGTTTGGTGGGAATTAATGCATTGATTTCGCTTAGTAGTTCTATCGCTGAAACCATGGTGTTTGAAAATCGACGGCTAGAAACAATTTTTGCAATATCTCTAACCCACTCAAAAGTTATTTGTTGTTGTTTCATTTTTTTAGGAATTTGTAGATGTACTTTCCACCTTTATTTGCAATTCCCCACCCTAAAGCCCTAACGTCTAATTGAATCTGATCAGGTTTAATTTTCGGAATCAAACCTGAGTCAACGTGAACATCTATTTTATTTTTCAATTCTTTAGGGTCTACTTCAATCACGATTCCGGGCGGACTTGTTTTCCATTCCTTTTGTGGGATTCCTGACAGTTCTGCTAAAGTATCAGCAAGAATTGATTCGTAAACGCCTTCTTTAGCATTTGCTCGACTAGCAAAATAAGCTTCAAAAAATTCAAATGCTTTTGAGGGTGAATCCCAAACTCCCGTACACAATCCAGATGTAATTACATCAGTTACTAATTTCCACTGTTGACGATTTTGACTGCGAGGATAACTAAGTTTTACTTCATCTTTTAGTTGATAATATAAATCCCAGTTAGCAGAATTTGCCCAAAATTCGTTTAACTCTTTTTTAAGTGAGTTAATCGCTAAACTTTCTGGTTCTACCAAATCACTTAAATCAGCCTTTGGTTTGAATTTAATGGTCAATAATCGCCGACGCAATTCGTGACCGTTAATCCGCCACACAGTGCTAACTACCTTTGGACAGAATACATAAAACGGAATATTTTGTCCTTTTCCGTTACTAATGCTTTGCTTATCCGTATACCTGTCGTATCCGTTAAGAAATGCCGTTAACACATCCCTTTCTTCAAAAAAATCTGTATCTGCATTGTCAAGCAAATAGAAACAAATTTTTTCGGTTGAAAAAGTAGATGGATCAACCCATCGAATCTGATTGATATCGTTCTTGATACTTGCAGCCGTAGAACGTGCATTTAAGATACTCCCGGTAACACGAGAGAATATTTTAATACACTCTGATTTTCCCGACTCCGGCTCCCCCCGCAACTCAAGAATAGGGAGAATATCACAAAGTACGCTTGGAATAGATGCGTATGCTGCCAACAAAGGGTAAGCAATTTTAGGCTCTGGGATAACTACCGTAAGTTCAAAAAGACGAGCAATTTTTTTGCCAACTGTTTCCCCTTCTATCAATGTTTTGGTTTTATCATCTGCCTTCAATCGTTTTAACCTCACCCATTTACTAATGTCTAATTCATCATCACTTGACTGTTCTTCACTTTCTACAGAAGGGTTTTTCAAGGCTTCTGCAATTTCTGGGGGTAAATCTTTGTTTGTCATTTCCACATCTGGGTAATTATTTCAAGTGCTTTGATTAATGTTTTTTGTGACTCCATCCCTTCGGGTGTCATTGGTTCAAGTGCTGTCATCGCACCTAATTCATACAATGTATTGATTGGGTAGTCTGTTCCTAAGTGATACTTGAGAAATTCAAATCGAGCGTTTAATTTCTCGGTTTCAGTTTCGGCTTTTTGGTAGGTTTTGGTACTTCCGGTGCTGCTATTGACTGATGTTTTAAGTATTTCCGCATCAGCTTCAGTTAAGATTTGTGGTGCAGAGACAGCACTTGCAACGACGGTATTTTTAACCTTTTCTTCCCAGTATTTAATTGTTAACTCATCTTTTTGAGTTTTCATTTCCTCTAAAAACTGAGGATTTACGTAAGGCGTAATTACTACTGTAACAATCTCACTTGTCAAACGACTCAAAACATCTTTGGCAAAACCGTAAAGATAATTTTCACTTGGCTCAACTTCCTTGTCTTCAAACTTTCTCGTTTCGTTGTTCCAAGTAGGTTTTTTGTCCCGGTAGAAACTTAACAAAACTTTTTGGTTATCTGGTTTCCACGTTTTATCCTTAGAGTTTTCGATTCCAATACTTTCAAACGAAAGTACACCATACAATGAAACTAAATTGTTTTCGATTGCAAAATAAGCTTCACTTAAGTAGATGCGATCGGAAAAAGTTACTCGATCAGAACTTACAAATAAGCGAGCAGGTTTATTGTCTTTGCCTTCGTAGTAAGCTACTGCCATATACTTTGGGGGGGTAGGTAGGTTTTTGGGTGTATTTTCTGACTTAGCCGCCCGTGTTAGGCGGCTATTGTTAAATTTAGACTTCTGTAAACAGATGCTCTTTACAGAAAGAACGAAACAGTTCAAGCTGGTTTGATTGACTACTATTTTCGCAGTGAACAATAAAGTGTTCACTAACCTCGGTAAGTAAGTCAATCAAACCTTTCCGATCACCATCTTGAGCATTTTCTTGTTGTAATGTACCTTCTAAAAGTTGATAGAACTCTTTTAGAAAGCAATACTTAACGTAGTTTTCGCCAAAAGTAATAAACCTGCGCTGCGCTGTAGCTAATTTAGGGCTTTCAGATCTAAGAAAACTTTCTTTGTGTAACACCATAGGTTCCTTATTAAGCATTTCTGCTTGAGGAGAAATTAGAGTCCTAGTTTCGTACCATGGTATGACTTTAATTTTCATCGCAAATCAACCTCCAAAAATTAAATTAAGTCGTGATTCAAGTGTTGAAGACAAATGGAAAAGTGAAGTTTTTACTTCACTGGGTAAATTGAGTGTTGCATAGTTACTTGCTACAAACAAAATTTGTTCACACGTAACTTTATTCAGCGCACAAAGCATTAAGTGTTTAATTCGAGCTGTTTCTGTTAATACTCCTTTGGGTTCAATGATTAAGAAATTAAAGGGAACAGGTTGGGGTTTTATTGCCCACTGTCGAATACTTATTTCGGGAATTTCTACTGGTGCAATTACTAAGTCTGCACGGTAAGTAACCGCTGAACCAAGCTTAGTTTTTGGTACAACCAAAAAATTAACTTGTCTTAGCAATTGCAAATGAATTGGCAACATAAGTCCAATAATTCGATAACAGTAGTATTCGTGCATCGAATCAAATTGATAACACCTTTTTAGGATTACAGAATTTAAATCTTTAATAAGTCTAAATTCACGAGTCCCAAAAGGGATATCAGAATACGCGGTATTTTTAACCGGGTCAAAATAAACCCGTGAATTATTGTACCTACGTTTATTTTGAGTCACTATTTTGTTATCAAGGTTCTTTTTTTTGAACTATTTATACTATAAAATTAGATATTTTTTTTTATGTCTGTAAATGTTACGATATTTATTAAGAAGAGTTACAATAAATTGACTATGCACACCCATTGATTCTATAAAAGTATGAACGAGAAAGTAAAATCCTACGGGCATCCTGTACTTTTGGATGTACCATACAAATCTCAGTTAGATAATAGATACGAGCCATCCTCCACTTGTAATGTAACGAGCTTGGCAATGGTGCTGGAGTTTTTCGGAATTGGGTTAGTTACATTATTTGATGGGAGAAAAGTTAAACGTAATAAAAATACCCAGCTTGAAGATGAACTTTACCAATATATGATTGATAAAGAATTAAATAAACTGTATCCCGAACACTTGGCACAAGTAGCGCGAGATTATGGGTTAAAGGATGATTTTACCGTTTGGGGAACTATCGAGCGATGTATACAGCATTTAATCAATGGTTATCCGTGTATTATTCATGGTTACTTTACGCAACCAGGACATATTTTAGTTTTAGTAGGTTGTAATGCTACGGGTTTTTTTGTACACGATCCGTATGGTGAATATTTTCGCAGTGGTTACAGAACAGATCTAAGCGGTAAGAATTTACACTACAGTTTTGACTTAATTCGCCGATTGTGCGCTTACGATGGACAGTTTTGGGTACATTACCTCTCTGTTTAAGTTTATTTCTGGCGTTAGCCGCCCGTGTTAGGCGGCTAACTTTAAAGCACAGACTAGAACTCAAGTATCAAGTCATTAAGTTCTAGTCTGGTGGGCGGGAATTGCCCGCCCCGTTCGTAGTGAGTCAGTAGTCGCTTCCAAGTAATTGCACTATCCAAATCGCCAAAATGTTTGGCATACAGGTATATACCCTGCTCCCGGGCCTGTTGTTTCATACCTGCTTTATCTTTGTTGTGAACAAGCCGTTCTTTAACTGATCGGGAGTGCTGGCTTATCCGAATTTCAGGGCTTAAGGGTGCATATTCCGCATCGGCGGCTTGCCCGATAATCGAAAGCGCCAATACCACATTCTGGGTAGCTGGCATGAAGCAAGCCAACTTAAGCACGGCTCGTGGGGGCAACAGAAAGTTAGTGGATGGCTTACCCATCCAGCACAGTCCCAGGGTTTCCTCTGCCTCTACCGCAAAAGTTTCGGGGCATAGTGTCATGCCATCGCCCTTTAGCTCGTTTCCGAAATATCGAATTAGGCGATCGGTAGTCCGTTCAGGAACACCGTAGAGTGAATCGCACTGTTCGGGTAGCAAGATTGAAGCTTGGTAGTATTGAAGCCACTTCTTCTCTTTTACCATCCACAGGCTCAGGAAGGCTTCGTTGTGGTCAATGCCGTCGAATAGGCTCTCGCGATACCACTGAAGGGCAAGAGGCTTGTCCCACGAATACATTAAAAACTGCGATCGTGGGTTTCCAGGAGCGGATTGATGTGTCATAATTGTTTTGCCGAAAGTTCTGAATCAACTGGAGGCAACGGCCCGAAGCGTTTACGCGCCTAGGGCCATTAATATGACGATCGCACAGCAACGCAAAACTGTCAACCCATTAAAATGGGTTATTTTAAGTCTTTATTTTAGAATAGCCGCCTAACACGGGCGGCTAAGTCAGAAAATACACTTAAACACTCACTTGTAAATAACCACATTTTTTTTAACCAAAAGTATTGGTTTTTTAAGTAGTGGCAATTTAAGTACAGCCCGCTCGAATTCAACATCGACAATCGGGCGCTTTTCATCTGGGATTATTTTTTCGCCCGCTACAGTTACTTCTTTAGTCGGTTTTTTGTATTTAGTTGTTGAAGTAGTACCAGATTTATTAAATCCGTCGGGATCTGGTGTACTATCAAAAATTTTAAGCAGTGCTGTAAATAATGCTATTCCATCAGCCGGATCTTGCACGTAGGCATACCCTTCAAGTCCTTGTAAACGTGCTATTTGCCCGCTGTACGACAAACATTCTTTGCCTTTTTTCCAAACATATTTGGTGTCACCAAATATAGTTTTAATTTTGCTTGCCCAACGTTTGATATCAGCAGGTGTAACGGATTGAGCTAGTTTTAAATTAGCAATTTTTGGGTTATCCGTATAACCTGCACAACGAATACGTTTAATTCCTTTTTTTCTGTCAGAACTATAAAAATAAAGTTCAATTAACGGGAAGCCTTCTAACTGAGGTTTACTATTTTTACCGGACTTGGCACTATCTTCGCTAGCCTGCTGATAGGTGAGAGCCGTAATGTGGTGTACTAAATCACGATCCGTTCCCGATAAATCGTAAAAAGTAGTTTCATCATTTTTATCAGGATAATATCTAATCCATCTACCGATGTTTTTTTCGGTTTTAGGTGTACGGTCAGTAAATTTAGGCTTAGTCCAGTTAGGTAACGGTTTTTTGGTTTTAGGGTCTAACGATGGCTTTACAAACTCTTTCCACCATTCATCGAAATCGAAACCGCCCGTTTGCAGTAGTTCATTGACCGCAAACAGCAGAGAAGGTTCATCACGATCAAGGGTAAGGCGTTTCTCTGGTAATTTAGAAATCATAGTAAAAACAGTAAATTCTAGTAAGAAAATTCTAACAGAAAAAATTGTTCAAACCCTATAGGGTTGACCAATACTTTTGCTGAAAAGATAGGTCTTTTATTGAGTTAAACTGAAAAGAAATAATTCTAAGAGGGTATTTATGGCTAGACTAGCCTTTTTAATCGGGTATAAAGCACAAGACCCATCAGAAACCCCGAAAGATGCGGCACTAGAAAATTTAGTAGGAACTTTCACTTGTAAAACTCGGGTTGCTGATTTTCTTGATATTGTGGCTCAGCAATATGTACCATCAGGGGAAGCAAATAGAGATAGAAAGGGATATACAAAGTCCGTTATCGGCGCTGATGGCACAGCAAAAGATATCGTGGTAGCTGCAGGAAAGATTAGTTATACTCCTGATGCTTCACCTCGTAGTAAAACGGTAATTCTAAAAACTGGAGCAACAGCCAAAAAAACTAAACGCACAATTTCTTTGACTTTCCCCAGTAATGTTACTGTTGCTCAAATTGGCGAAGCTTTAGCAGAATACATCCCTGATGGAAAAATTCAGCGAACTGCTGCCGCTCCAAGTGCTACAGAAATTTATCCCCAGTACACGATTAAAGGGGGTAGAACTTATCCTTTGCCTTTGAAAGCTACGGCGGAAACGTCAACCAGCGTTGATGCACCTAGCACTACTGCTGAACAAACTGCCTTATTGGCAAAGGCTAAGTAATAAAATGAATTTCACGTTTAATCAAAACTCGTGGAATCAAATTTGGGGGATTAATTCAATCCCCCCGGATGACAATAAATATACTAGGTTAGTTTGCCCTGTATTGTTGTCGTCTCCTGCTATTGCTGTAATGTTTTCTTTACCTGGTACAGTTTTAGATCCGTGGAGATGGGGTGGATATCTTAGTAGAGAAGTAAATAGTGGTTTGGTTGTAGGAGGAAGCAATGACGCCAAACTAGACAATTCATTTAAAATTTATGTTAATAGGTTACAAATAATTACTTACCCTCAAATAGTTAGCAACTATACTTTAATTTTTGACGCTAATTATAGTGGGGATGTCTCATTATTTGCATGGGAGTATATCGGAGAAGCAAGTCAATGACAACTAAAGATTTACTCGAAATTATCATTTTAATAATTGGCGGAGGAGGAGGCGCGGCTACCGCAGGCTTTGCTTTTGCTATGTCTAAGTACAATACTAAACTCGAAAAGCTGGAAATACAACTCGAAAAAAGTAACTTAAATTCAGGTAGAAAGATGCAACAAAATATTGACCATCTTTTAACAGAATTTGGAGTAATTAAATGTGATGTGCGTGACATAAAAGCCGTTTTGATCCGTCAAGGTGTAATTCACGATAGAGCGGGTTTTCCTAAAGAAAATATTCCTAGACACACAGATTGGACTATTGAAGATGCTTGAAATTGACCGTTACGTTTATCGCGGCTTAATGCTTTTTCTTTGTAGTAGCGCCACTGCAGTTACTTTTGGTACATTAGCTATAGGATTAAAAGTCAATGGTGATGCACCCGCTAATTTGACTACTTTGGCTAGTACATTATTCGGTTTTGCGATCGCTCTCGCTGCACGAACTAAAAGCAGTCAAAGCTAGCGTTTAAGTGTATTTATTCACTTAGCCGCCCGTGTTAGGCGGCTATTATTCAAAATAGAGGTAAATAATATGGCGAAAATAACACCAGGGACAGAAGCAACGAGCAATGCGGATAGCATTGAAGGTCAACTATGGCAGTTAGCCCATTTAGTTAACAATGCAGAAAGAAATTTAGCGAGTCAAAGGCTTAATGTAACTAAATCTGACGATTTTATTTTACAGGGTGATTTTACAATGCCCGGTCAAATTGTCTATGATTCATCAACGGGAATATTTATAACTACCACCACACCTTACTTACCAGAACTTGCGTTCTCACCCGGTTCTCCTGTTGGAACAATTAAAGGTATTACACTTAGTCAATATTTTATTGACGTGGTTTCTTATATTGTTAACTGGCAGAACAAAAAAGATAAAAATCCTAACTCTTTAACTAATTGTACTTTAAATTTTGATTATAATTCTTTACAGTACAGTGGTACATTAATTTTGCCTTATACTGTAGAAATGGGTGCAAATGGTTCAATTGTAGAATCAGCCATTGAATGGCTAACAACATGATTACTAATATTAATGAGTATCGCGAAACGTATCAAAAATGGCTGGAAAATCAAAGCGAAATTAATGCTCTAGAAAGTAGATTAGTTTTACTAAAAAGAGAATCGGAGAAATTAGAGCAACAAATCACAGACTATAAACGGAGTAAATCAAAATGACTACCACACCAATTTGGGGAGTAACTTTAGACAATAGCGCTCTTGCTTTTTCGACCGAAGGAATAACACCTGGTAAATGGCTGAAAGATACAGCTAGTGCGGTTTGGGGAGCTATTAAAAATGGCGTTCAATCAGTTATTGACTTTGGTAAAAAAATATTTGAAGGCGGTAAAGAGTTACTTGGTGCGATCGGACGTGGAGATTGGGCGCTATTCGGACAATGGCTGAAAAACGATCCGCTTGGCTTTCTCGCGGGAGGAGCTGCTGTTGCAGTTGCTGGATGGTTTATCGGTAGTGCTAGCGGACTGACTGCTTTAGCTTCTGGCGGTGTAGCTTCTATGTGGTCGGCTTTAGGTTCTATTAAGTTGGGTGGTGTTGCATTAGGGGCGATGCTTCCTACCCTTCAGCAGGCAATTGTAGGTACAACCAATATACTCATTAATATTGATTGGCTACAAAGTGATAGCAGCATTCTTGCTGAACTTCAAGCGGCACATCTTAGTTTTATGAATACTTTTGGTGAAAGTGTTGGCAGATTACTTGTAGGTTTATTTTTAGGTGGGGGTAAAAGTAACCCAAAATTAAAAATAAATATTACTGGGGCTGCTGCTTTAGCAATTCAAGCTGAACAAGATACGGGAAATAATATAACCGAAGAAATTATTGATGAACTCTCTAACCTTGCAAATACTTTTATTCGCTACGCTAAGACTATTATGGCTAAAATTGCATATATGAATTTTAGAAAATTAGTGCGAGAAAAAGTGCGAACGGGCATTAAATCAATTGATGATAAAATTGCTAATTGGGGATTGCAAGAAGGGCAAAGCTTTACTATTAACAGTAAAATTGATGACAAAATCGAAAAAATTACAGAATCCGATCCAGCTTTAGGCAATTTCTTAGAAGGATTTAAGGAAGGGGCGCTTGACGGATTTAATGAATTCGTCGTAATGACTTAATTTTTGTAGTCGTTTTTATCTTCATTTTCGCTCTTAGCCGCCCGTGTTAGGCGGCTATTATTAAAAAAGCACTATAAGGCAAGCATATGGACACAGTAACGCGGACTTTTTCAGTTGACCTTGATTCATCTTATGTAGCAAATTCTGTAATTGAAATTGGTCATCTTAGAGACATGACTTTTGATGCCGACGAACGAGTTGGAGTTTATTTAGAGTCCTGGTTCTGCAATATGAACCTCAAAAGTTTTTTACCTGGCATTATCCCCGAATTTGATGGAGATGAGTCAGAACGTGAAAAAATGAGTTTATTTACTCAATCTGAAAATAAATCACAAAAATTAGGTTTAAGAATTTTAATTAGAAAAAATAATACTGGAACGTGGCGAAAACGTGCAGAAATAATATTAGTCAATCGAGAAAGAGAAGATTATTTTGATATTCTTAGACCATATTTAGCGCAAAATGCTGTAAAAATTTTAGAGAAAAACGATAGTATCGCTGTACAGCTTATAGACTACGGAAACGGATTATTAAAAACCAATGACTTTATCGGAATTGAGTTGGGGATAACTATTACAATTGCAAAAAAAAACAATATGGATATTTTTAATGCTCGTTTAGCAGCATTAGAAACACTCTTACAACCTTTTGGAGCAGCCACCTCGACTACTGCTGGTACAACCGGATTAGTTTCCGGTGCTGCCGCTGGACAATCGGAATCTTTGCTTCGCGGCGATCGCACTTGGCAAAATATTACTGAGCTTGTATCTTCAAGCAAAGACCAAATAGTAAATGGTCTTAAAGTCTTTTCGCAAATAACATCTTTCTTAAAAGAAGTAGTTTCGAGTGGTGTGGGAAGCTTATCAGGTTATTCGGCCCGAACGGCTGCAACCTTATTTTCTACGGGTGCCAACTCTTATTTATCGTTAAGCGCTAGCGCCGCACCTAGCAACTCCAAGCTTGTAGACTTAGAATTAAGTAGCGCAGGTGTTGTGACTATGCGTCGATTAAATGATAGTTATAGCGCTGCTGCAAGCAACATATTCTTGACAGATACAGTTAACAACCTTCGATTTCCTGGCTATACTACGCTTGGCAGTGATGTTGCGATAAGAACTAAAAGATTGATAGGGACAACGGGCGCAGCACAAGGCGACGCGGTAGCGATAGCACATGGAATTGACGGAACAAAAGTTCTAGCCTGCAACGTAATTGTTAACTATCTTACCAATGCCTACATCGGGCCAAACTATTTAGAGGCAGCGGGTTACGAGTTTTCTTGGTTCTTAAGTTCAACCGGGGTAAGTATTAGAAACAAATCTGGAAACTCTGCAAATATATTGTCTAAACCTTTTACTGTTTTACTTATTTATTCTAATTAATTATGCCACCCAACTTGAGAAAAAGTGAACCTAATTTGTCAAAACCCTCTGAGGGAGGGAGCTTTAATGCTGGTAAAAAAAGTACAGAATCAACAAACCCTTTGCAGGGTTTAAACGCAACAGCAGAACGTGAACTTGGTAGTGCTGGAGGAATAAAAGCGACAGGTAAATTAACTGTAGGAGTTGACAATTTAATTACTCAGCAAGGCTTGACAATTGAAGCAGATGCAAATAATAAAACACTTGGAGTCGGTATCAACGTAGGCTCACCTAAAGGTAAATTGGGGGTAAGTATTGGCGGAAAAGTCGGCTACGATGAACGAGGGAAAATTAGTATTCGAGGCGCTGAAGCAGCTATTAATATTGGGGGTTTTGGTGGTAGCGCTTCAATTGATGACGAAAAAGGAATTGGCGGAAGTATATCAATTGCGGGCGCAAAAGTGGAAGTAACAGTGTCACCTGATGGCAAGAAAACATTATCAATATGTTATGGCGTACCCGGTGGCGAAATTTGTACGATATTTGAACCTGACGGTAAAAAACTCGGCACTATTCCTGTAATTACACCCGGAGGAGTTAACAGAAATCCCAATAATTTTCCTACGACTTGGAAATGCAGCAACAGTGATATCTCATATACTTTAGAACTTGATGGAAAACCTTTTAACGAAGCGATTGAGACGATAGCTTACAATTACGAACTTTATAGCAAGCAAGGAGGAGAAGGAGCTAACGCACCTTACGATCCATTCGATGACGCTCGCGCTAATAGTTATTACGGTGTAAACAATTGGGTAAAAAAAACGTATCATTATACTGCACAAACTTGGTATTACAGAGACAGCACTTGGAGAAATAGGGACGGATCGCGACATCTTCAATATGTTTGTTTATTAAAATTTGAATATGATTACGAAATCTATTCACACCCTGATCCATTTTATGTCAATAATCAAATTGGTTCCGGTGGTGCTATGTATGGTTATAAAATTAATTTAGTTGATCTACTTTACCCTACTTGTCCCGGTAGCTCTAGTCCTTCGCTCCCTGAAATACCTTCCACATCTAATCCTCCCTTGATTCCTATTAACCTTCCAAATACACCACCGATTGTTAAACCTATGAAAGATTGTTGCGAAAAAGTAGAAGAGATTTATAAATATCTGGGAATCGCAAAACTTAAAAAAAATAAGTTTCCTGTAAGTAATGCTTTCCTTGTACCTGGGGGCAAAGGTAATGACAACTGTGTTGATTACTATGCAATTGCACAAGCTTTATTTCGGATGCTTGCCAATGGGTTGATTATTAATCCTAAAAGTAAACCCCTTGGGACAGAATGGCAAAATGTTAATGCTACAGCGTGGGCATCATCTATGTATGAAATGATGGCAGAATCAATGTCGGACGGGAATAGCAGTCAACGTTTCGAGATTGCGGCTATTATGCAATTAGTACAGTTAATGTCGGCTGTTGCTGAAAATAGTAGAAAAACTGAAATGATTATTGACGGGCTAGGCTATGAACCAGAATTAGTACCTGAAGATTTACCCGTTTGTTTTACAATTCATGAATCTCACAAAGGTTTTGGTAAAAAAGAAAAAGATAAAATCAAAATATCAGGATTAAAAAATGACGATCAGGTAGAAGCAGCATTAGGAAAAATGTTAAATCCTAGTTTAGTACCCATTACGAGTTGGAAATTTAAACCCGGTGAAATTTCAATAAAGGAAGCATTAGGTGGCTAAGACAAGTAGAACAACCAGAAGCACAGGCACAGGCTCAGGCTCAGGCTCAGGCAAGGGTATAACTGGACAACAAAAGGAAGCGGCCACTAAAGGGGTTGTACGGGAAGAGTTTTTGAGAAAAAAAGATGAACTTTTAAAGCTTAAAGGCTTAGATGTTTTTCTGATAAAAAATGCACTCGGCATCAATCCTAAACAGAGTGATATGAAGCCTGAGTTGAGGGATATTGTCCAAAAACTGAAAGAAAAAAGTCAGAAATTTTAATTTAAGTTCATTTTGAATAATAGCCGCCTAACACGGGCGGCTAAGTGTGAAAAATGACTCGAAATCACAGATGGTTAAAGTATTTTTAAATACTATGTATAAATTACTACCTTGATTTTTACTTCTACCGTGTAAGCCGTAGTTTTTGCCGTATTAAGACATTCACTGCGTGTTAAGCTTGATACGTCATCCACATACGTAAGGACGGTTAAAATGGACGTTTGGAATTTAGTAATTGAAGCTTTCAGGCTGTTGGTAGAGCGCGATACTATCCTATCAGAACGCCTCGGAAAACTTGAGGAAGAGAATGGCCTTGAAATAACAGATGAAAGTGTTACACAATCACAGTTACAAGAATTGGTAGCACGAATATCGGCACAAATTCCACCATCTGTTGAGTAAAATTTAAACGTGGTTTGAATTCGAGGTTTGGGCTTTCTACATAATTACCCGGTGTAACAACCGGGTTTTTTGATGAATAGGCGGCTAAAAAGTGTATTTTGAATAATAGCCGCCCGTGTTAGGCGGCTATGCGGAAATAAAGACTTAAAAGCAGACAAAGACTAACTAGCATTCCCTTGTTTCCTTCGCATCATGCACACAACGTGAATGAAAATTTCTTATTTCCGGGTCGGGGCGATCGCCAATAAAAAACCGCCCTTTTTAGGGGGCGGTTGGTAGGGTGAGTAGGGGTTAGATATCGGTTATCTCAACATTAGTATCAATACCGAGGTAGTGCCGTTGAATCACTTCAACACTGTTGCCACAAGCTGTAGCCAGTAGCAGTAAATCTGTACCAGATTGAGCTTGTAAAGTAATAAAAGTGTGTCGGGTATGGTACGGGGAGAGGTAACAACTTATTGCGCCTGATTCGGCAAGTTGAGTTACTACACCAGGATATGTGTATTTGATGCCTTTTTTGGTAGTCGTACTGTTTACCCATTTTTCGTACAGCAAACCAGAAGTTTGAGACGTGCCTCCACTATTAACAAACACTAAATCAGTTGGTTTTGCATTCTCTGGCTTGATACGCAACAGCAAGTCGTTAAGCTTTGGGTATATCTTAAATAGGCGAATTTCACCAGTTTTTGTAACCTGAGTATTTTTCAATCGCCCGTTATAAGACTTGCTAAACCGAGCATAGTTTTTTTCACGTCCAATAAATACATCTTGCCACCTTAAAGCGAAAGCTTCACCACTGCGACATCCTGTTAAAAACAAGAATTCTACTAAAGGTGCAACTTGGCGGGTAGCAGCTTTATCAGACTCATAGAATGCCTTAATGATGATATCTCGTTCTTCTTTGGTGAAAGCACGAGTATCAGTATCCTCCAAGCTCAATTCATGGTTACTTGTGTTCCACCACTCTTGTGTCTCACCATCGGCGTTAATTGTTGACTTGTACTTGTCAGTTTTGTTTTCGGTAATGCCCCCTACTATTATGAATGGGTTAGCCGAAAGCTTGGTTTTACCTAGTGATTGGGCAAGCTTAAAAGCTTCTGATAGTGCCGATGAAACTCGCGATTTTAGTCTATCAGAAGCTTTTAAGCTTGAAATAAAACAAGGTAATTCTGAGAGTTTTATATCCCATATAGAATACCCGTTAAGCGTAAATTCTCGACTATTCTTGTCCCACACCATACCCTTAATTACATTAGTAAAGGTAGTCAGATAATGGAAGTGATAAGTAGTCGGCTCTAGTTGTGGTTGTTTCCAGATTAAGTAATCCTCCCACATTGCCCCTACTGTTATCTCAGGTTCAGGCTCAGGTATGGGTGCTGCTAGTTTTAATTCAGCAGCATACTTGGTCTTTAAACCGTACTTGGCAAAAGTGGGGTCAAACAATTGTTGCCAGTCTGGGTGCTGCAAGTCACCTTCGATCCGGTAAGCGATAGCGATCGCCTTTTGCCAGTTTTCGGGAGTGTCCTTCAGTCCTAAGCCCTGATGCTTGCGCTTGCCTCCAAAAATAGGATTGTACTTGGTACTGAACTGTAAGCGGAGAGTACCGTTATCGGACTGAACTTTAATCGTCTCAGCGGCGGCTTGTGTTTTAGTGTACATATTGATTTTTCGAGGTTCTGTAAGGGTTTCAAGCTTCTATCAAGTTTCTAGCAATTTTCGGTAAACCGAGTCGTGTGCATAGTGTGACAGAAGCCGTAGAAACAATATAGCATGGTTTCCTATTAAGCCGTCATGCTGGATATGCAAGCAGGGGAACACTTGCAGCCAGAGTATCTCGAAATTAACCCGATCGGCAAAGTACCGGCAATTGTTGACGGAGATTTCAAACTTTGGGAATCTGGCGCAATTCTGCTGTATTTAGCTCAAAAACATGGTAAAATGCCCGCGACTTTGGAGCAACAAGCTGAAATTGTGCAGTGGGTCATCTTTGCTAACGCCACCTTGGGGCCGGGAATATTTGTCGAAGCAAATCGCGATCGCGAAACTCCCAAGTTGTTAAAACCGTTAAATGAAATCTTCGAGAAACAGCCGTTTTTAATGGGTGATGAATTTGGCGTAGCCGACGCAGCAGTGGGGTCAATGTTGGCCTACATTCCGATGATGCTAAAACTAGACCTCAGTGCTTATCCGGCAGTTGTAGATTACATCAAGCGGATCTCAGAAAGACCGGCTTTCAAAAGTGGGATCAGCGGTAGCTGAAGGCAGCAAGAACAACGAAACAAAACTTAACATCTAAAAGCAGGGGCAATTCTGGAATTGCCCCTGCTTTTATTAAAATCAAACTTATCTAAATCCGACAGCCGCCTGCCAAACAAAAGCCAGCAGCAAGAAAAATACGGGAATGACCGGCAAAACATTAACCAAAGGCTCAAAAATCGAATAAGCTTCGGGCAGTTTTGCTAAGAGTAATGCAGCTTCCATGAATCAACCTACCTATCCAACTGAATTTTCATAATTGTCGCATATCTTTACCCAAGGCAATCACGATCGATCGACTCTCGGTGCGAGCCAGTGGGCAAACTCTTCAGTAAATCGATCGGCAAAAATCGCCTCCCGCATCCTCCCCGTAAAGCGAATCAACTCCGTGACATTGTGAATCGCTAGCAAAGTATACCCCAGCACTTCGTTAGCCCGCGCCAAATGGGCCAAATAAGCCCGACTGAATTTTTGGCAGGTATAACAAGGACAAGACTCATCCAGCGGCGCAAAATCCTCCCGAAACCGAGCATTTTTCAAACTCCAGCGTTCCCCACCCACAAAAGCCGTCCCGTGGCGGGCCAGCCGAGTCGGAATCACGCAGTCAAACATATCTACGCCACTCGCCACCGCCAACGCCATTTCCCGATAAGTCCCAATCCCCATCAAATAACGCGGTTTATTTGCCGGCAACAGAGGCGCAGTCACCTTCACAATCTCTGCGATCAAATCCCCCGATTCCCCCACACTAACGCCGCCGATGGCGTAGCCTGGTAAATCCAAATCTACCAACTGGTTCGCCGCGCGCGATCGCAAATCGGGGAAAACGCCCCCCTGGACGATGCCGAACAAAGCTTGATCCGGGCGCGAGTGAGCTTGAATGCAGCGTTGCAGCCAGCGGTAAGTGCGATTTGTGGCAGCCTCCACCTCTTCCCGCGTAGCGGGGTAAGGGGGACACTCGTCAAAAGCCATAATCACATCAGCGCCCAACTCATTCTGAATTTCGATCGATCGTTCCGGCGTCAAATTAATCATGCGGCCATCGCGGGGAGAGCGAAAAGTCACCCCATCATCAGTAATCTTCCGCATTTGGCTCAAGCTAAACACCTGAAAGCCACCCGAATCCGTCAGCATCGGGCCCGGCCAAGCCATAAATTTGTGCAATCCGCCCGCGCCTGCGACAATCGCTTCCCCCGGCTGCAAATGCAAGTGATAAGTATTTGCCAAAACCATTTGAGAACCCGCCGCCTCAAGATGTGCCGGTGTCAAAGTTTTGACATTAGCCAGCGTCCCTACCGGCATAAATTTAGGCGTTTCCACCACACCGTGGGGAGTGGTAAAAACCCCTGCACGGGCTTGGGTATGGCTGCAATTAGCCTGACATTTAAAAGTAAATCTCGCGTTGTCTTCAGTCATTAGTCCCCGACGATCGTTAACCGCTACTCGGCCGTCCGTGTTATCTAATCTATTGTTGATGACATCGCGACAAAAAACTCATGACCCCGCCCAAAAACGGATACAAGTTTCCGACAATCGTCGTGGAGGGCAAAAAATTTTAGACCTTAGTTCTAACTCCCAGATTCAATGCTGCAAGTAAATCTAAAATCTAAAATCTAAAATCTAAAATCGACTGACTGACGATTAAAAGGGGGAATCATCTTCGTCCAAGTGCAGATCCCAGTTGCCTGAGAGTACCTGATCGACAACCGCATCCAAAGCCGCAGCATTTAAATTCCGGGCGAATTGCTCTTGCAAAGGATTGGAGAGGGGAATTAACCGCAACTGCCGTCCATCTTGAATCAGGTCAAAATAAGCACCATCTTCAGGGGACTGTTTAAGTTCCAGGTAATCAAAACTATACACGTTCAAATAAAGCGCATGGTTGGCAATCAGGGTAGAACGGTCGGGGTTGGCGAAGACTTCGAGCACATAACCTTCCCCTTCGCTATAAATCTGACCATCTTGTATGTGAAGGTAGCGGACACGTCCTAAATCAAACAGCAATCTTTTGATATCGCGTTTGTTGACGACAATCCCTGTATCGATGATGCAAGGAGCAACTACCCTGTTATTCAATTGATCGTCACTCATGGAGTAAAAGCCTCTGTTGTAGTATTTTCCCGTCTTGATAATCAGGGAGTTAGCTAGAATTCTTGGGAAGGGAAACGCGGATCTTGAGTTTAGTCATTTTAGATAGGGAGCTTTGGGATCGCTGCCGACAGAGGTTTTCCGGGGAAAAGATCTCGGACAGGAGGAATGCTCGATCCAAAAAACTAGGGTGTTACAGTCCAATTCTGGCACACGCTAATCGATTGACAACTGCATACCAGATGAAAAATTTTCTATCTTATGGTGCATGATAAATGGGTTCGCTCTACGATCGACTTTTTCCGGAATCAAGGCGCTGCCATCGCAGCCGCAGTCGCTTTTTATACTTGTTTGCCGGTACCAGTGTCTTGGACTTTGGAGTTTCGGGGCATTGCCCGCTTGGCACCGGCGATCGGGCTTTTGATTGGGGGGATGCTGGGACTGGGGGATGTTGGGTTGCAGTTGTTGGGAATGCCTGCTCTGACTCGATCGGCCTTGGTGGTAGTCTTGGGCATCGCCGTGACTGGCGGGCTGCATCTAGATGGGGCAATGGACGCGGCGGACGGGCTGGCTGTACCCGACCCGGTACGCAGGCTGGAAGTCATGCGGGACAGCGTTACAGGAGCCTTTGGGGCGATGGCTGCGATCGCGATCGTGCTGCTGAAAACTGCCGCTCTCTCGGACTTGAATAACTATCGGTGGCTGGCTTTGATGGGTGTGGCCGGTTGGGGAAGGTGGGCCCAACTGGTGGCGATCGCCCGCTATCCCTATCTCCGGGCCGAGGGTAAGGGAGCTTTTCACAAGGAATCGATTTATTCTCCTTTTGATTTTATACCGGGAGTGCTGTTGCTGCTTAGTTTGAGCGTGGTGCAAGTTGTCTTGGAGGGCGATCGGTGGCTGTTGGCGGCGGGGATGGCTTTGGGGGGAAGTGCGATCGGAATTTTTGCCGGAGCCTGGTTTAACCACCGTTTGGGTGGCCACACGGGCGATACTTACGGTGCCGTAGTCGAGTGGACGGAGGCTTTGTTGCTGTGTCTTTTGGCAGCTCTGGAAGGGTGAAGATGCAATGCTTGCGCTTTTTGTGGGAGAGTGTCGTATCCAGTCACTGCGCCCCCGAATCTGCCGCTTGCGAAGCTGCTCCAAGTGCGATCGGTCATACTCTCTAAAGCTTATCGCACCTGCTGCACCATTAATATCGTTTCTGCTAGCGTAAGTTGTGCAAGTGTTTTTGATGCTGTAGGGGCGGGTTTTACCAATAATCTTTGACGCACACAAACAATCTCCTAAACCCGCCCGCCAACAACGAATAACCTATATCAACCTTGACTTTGATCGAAGGGAAAAAATGTACATTGAGGTTTAGCGTTGAGAGAGAGGGGGCGGGTTTATGGGATTATTAGTTTTTGGCGTAGATGGTTGGTAAAACCTGCCCCCTACCATCGCGCAAAGCCTATAAAAACCAACCAATCCCAAATGATATTAACAACACCAAATGAATGGAAAAAGCCATTTAAAATTTTCCATTCATTCTCAATTTTTACGCTTTCGGCTCAACCCAAACCGTCATCCCCTCAACCCTCAAACCTTTGCCGCGAGTGCCGCAATATTGACCGTTAGCAGTAACAGGAGTATCGCCCACATTCTGGATGTGAGCCGTATAAAATACGTCGTATTTATCAGCTTGCGGCCCTGTCAGGCGGGCGGCAAATCCCTCAATGCGCTTGGCTTTGCCCCGGAAACCGGCCAACTCCCCTTCTGAGATCCAAGCAGTATCGCCAACTCCTTCAACGTGAGCCATGTACTGCAAATTTAAACCGGCAACGGGAGGCTCTATTTTAATTTGAAATCCTTCCACGCGGCGGCCTTGAGCTTTAGTACCCGCATATTCTCGATCGCTAAAAGTTCGATCGCCAATTCCTTGAATGTGCGCCAACACTTTTAAACCCACAGGCGCCACTGTTTGGGAACTCGCAGACTGCGCGATCCAAACTTTGATGCCCTCTATTCTCAAAGCTTTGCCGCGAGTGCCGCAATATTCGCCGTTGGAGGACACGTCGGTGTCGCCGATATTCTGAATGTGAGCGCTATAAAATACGTCGTACTTATCAGCTTGCGGCCCGCTCAACCGCACAGCAAATCCCTCAATTCGTTTCGCTTGACCCCGAAAACCTGCCAATTCTCCTTCGCTAAGCCAAGGAGTATCCCCAACACCTTCGACGTGAGCCATGTACTCGACATTTAAACCGGGAATTGGCGGGTCGATATTAATCGCAAATCCTTCGACACGGCGCCCTTGAGCTTTAGTACCCGCGTATTCTTGAGCACCGAAAGTTCGATCGCCAATCCCCTGAATGTGCACCAAAACTTTGATTCCCAAACCGCCCTCTACGGCCACCGCTGGTTGAATGTTCCGGGGTGCCCCAAAAACAATATTCCCAGAACCGGTTGTCGGGAGAGACTTAGGTACTTCCACGCTGGGAACAATAATTACCTCGTGCATGGGGGCAGAAGGTGCGGGGGATTCCAAAATCTGGATCTGTGGCGCAACTGTAACTTGTTTCGGTGCCACATTTCCTGACGGGATGACAATCACTTCTGGCAAAGGTTCGGCGCTGATTTTTTGTTCTGGCGCTGCTTTAAATGCCGGTTCGACTTTTGCAGGTGCTGCTTTTACCATCTCAGCAATGGTTAATTTGCCTCTGGAAATGGCTACGGCTATTTGTTTGCCAAAAGCGGCGCTGACTGTTTCTTCGAGAATGACCCACTGTTCGTCATCTAATTTGTCTTGCTGTTCCACCAGGGCGAGCACTGCTGAAACTGGGTGTTTGCCGCTGACTAAGGATTCTGCGTCAGAATGCAGTTGAGTTGGGGTTGATTCGGAAATCGCGCGCTGCAGTTCGCGGGCTCTGGCATGAACTGATTGTAAGGGTGCGAAGTCGCTTTGTTCGCGGTGGGCGATCGCCAATACTCGATCGATCACTTTCAAAGCTGCGTCGCGAATTTCTGCTTTACCTTCGGAAGCTGCGGCAGTCTCGACTAAGTTTTGAATGTCTTTGAGGGAAGCAATTTCCCCCGGCGCGATCGCGGATTTGTTTAGTTCGAGAGCTTGTTTTTGGACTGCGGCAAAGTTGCGGCTGTAGGCTGCTACTTCTTGCAGCAAGCTGTCAGAGGGAGGAAGGCCGGAGTCTTGCAGTTGTTTTGCTGCTTGAGACAGGCGATCGGCCAAATTAGCATAAGTTTCCGATAGTCGGGCTATTTGTTGTAGCAAATCTTTATGAGCTAGTTCCATATGTCTTGCCGTAAATATTTAACTTGCTGATTATAGACGTTGAGCGTCTTCTGAAGGTAGAAGGCAGTAGTCATCAGTTATTAGTTGCAGGGAAAAAGAAAAATGCTCCCCCTCTCCGACTCCTCCACTCGGACACTCTCCGACTCCCCCACCCAGACACCCGGACACTCTCCGACTCCCCACTCTCCCACTCCTCCTCTGGCATCCCCCGCGTGATCGCCATCACAACCGTGCAAATACTTAGTCACACTCTGCGACTCCGGCTGTCACGAGTGGCCCGTAACAATGTCACACCTATCGAGCAATAGCCGTCACTGCTGATTCTGTGAAAACAGTTGATACTGAGGCTTGAACCAATAAAATCCCGAAGTGTTATGGTACTAATTCGCGATCTCGCCCAGCAAGCTCTGGCTCTAGGCTATCTAACCCTTGAAGCCGAAAATCAACTGCGGCGGATGTTAACTACCACCAAGTATGACTTGGAAGACTTAAATGCTTTTATGGCTTTGCAACTAGCAGCGATGTCCGGAGGAGTGAAACAAGAGTCTCGCGAGCTGAAAAAATTTGAAATCTTTGGCGAGACGGCTTCCGAAACTTCCTGTTAGTAATTAGCGGGCTTTTGATTAGTGAAAATTTAGTAAGGGACATTTCTACCGTGCAGATTCGTGAAGTTGTAAAACAAGCTATTGCCGCTGGATATCTGAGTTTGGAAGCGGAAAATGAAATGCAGAAGGTTTTTTCCTCAGCCAAGTGTGATTTGGAAGATTTGAATGCTTTTATGAGCTTGCAGTTAGCTGCGATGGCGGGTCGCGTGAGGCAAGAGTCTTTGGAATTGATGAAAATGCCAAATTTCCCGGATAGAAATTAATTTTTTTATTCAGTCCTCGGGCGATATGAATATTAATTAATTTTTCTAGTTCATAAAGGCTGGTAAAATATAATTATATGGCTGATTTATATAGTAATTAATTTAAAAAATATTGGTAGTTTCATTCAATGGTTTTTGACCAAAGTAACTAAAATTGAAATAATAAATATTAAAACGAATATGTAAGTGGATAGTGAGGACTTCACTCGTCAAAGGTCAGGCTTGGATGACCAGAGCTGTCAAGCTGTAGTCAAAGTGTTTGCTTCGTAAAAATTGAGCATTATTCTTGAGATGTTATGTATTGTTAATACTCTATCAAATAAAGAAGATTTATCGATCGCCCCAAGCAGAGATTTCAAGCGTTTTAGCCACTTTGTAGGCGTTGCATAATTGCGGGGTGATTTTGATTGTTTTTTTGTGGAATAAGCTCTCCTAGCCCGAAGGCGTGTATTTTCACCGCAGGCGGAACACCCCACAATATATTAGTGTCAACTTAAGCTTTTAGTCCGCCAGTCCTCCCGCTCACCCGTAGGGCGGTTTCATTCGACCTAGGGGCAATCCCCCCGTGGTTGCCCCCATGTCTGAAAAGCCTGTGAAATCGTCTGTGGGGGGGTAGGGATTCTTGGCACTACAAAAGTCAAAAGCCTGATTTTCGTGAGAATGAAACCGTCCTGCGCTTGCCGGGAAGTCCGCCAGTCCGCCAGGAAATGAATTCCCTGTCTCATAGCTAAAGTCCTCTCAAAGAGGACTGAAGAACTCATTATACCAATTTCCTAAAGTCATGCTACATATAGAGCCTCTCAAATAAATTTCCATCCCGTCAAAGAACTAATAACTTCCAACGTCAACTTATTTAACTCTTTTTTCACCGCCACTCTC
>NZ_JAUBRN010000154.1:0-1352 GCF_036701875.1 Microcoleus sp. MON1_C5
TGACATTTTCGGGTTCTATATTTTTTACTTCGTTCAAGTCAGTTACATGATACCTCATCTTTCTGATAAAGGCTATAGGAGCGTTGTTGCGTTTTTCTTAGTTTCGTAGCTTAATGCTGAGCCTCCTAACCCAAGTTTATTTAAGTTAGAAATACTTCTAATGGAGTATATTCTGAACCCAAACCACTCGAAAAAAAACTGTAGTCTACAAATGCAACTGAACCAAGAGATTTTAGTCGGTGATAACTCATTGTCGGCAGAGATGATTGATAACGCCTATGAAATTAGGACAGACAACATAATTTCCAAAACTCAACCAGCGGTATCCGACAATAGCAGCATTTTAGACTCTTTGCTAAATGATTATAAGAACCAGCTCGCTGAAAAAACAGCGCTTCACGCTGGCTATCCCTACAATTTAAGTTTTTCTTATGAAAAGCTTTCACCTTTTTTTCAGTTCGCTATTAACAATTTAGGCGACCCGTTCGTTGCTTCTAATTATAAAATAGACAGTCGCTACTTTGAGCAAGAGGCATTGGCATTTTTTGCCGAACTCTATCAAATGCAGGATTGGTGGGGGTACATCACCACCTGTGGCACCGAGGGAAATCTCTATGGCTTATTATTAGGACGAGAAACATATCCAGACGGCATCCTGTATGCTTCCAACGATTCTCACTATTCAATACCAAAAGCGGCAAGGTTTTTCAAAATCCCGCACGTTGTGGTCAATTCCCAGCCCAATGGCGAAATGGATTATGTGGACTTTCTTAGTCGCTTAGATTCAAGCCGCCCCGCCATCATCAATCTGAATGTCGGGACAACGCTCAAGGGTGCGGTTGACGACCTAGAGCAAATTTTGGAGATGCTGGAGCGTAAAAGAATTAAAAACTTTTATATTCATTGCGATGGGGCTTTGGGCGGAATGTTAGTTCCCTATCTGGCACCCGGTAAAATCAACTTTAACGGGCCGATTCATAGTTTAGCCATTTCCGGACACAAATTTATCGGCTGTCCTTTTCCTTGCGGCATTGTTCTAACTCACAAAAAACTTGTTGACAAGTTAGCCACTAATATTGAATACATTGGCTCCAAGGACACGACTTTGGGAGGGTCTCGCAACGGTCATGCACCTCTTTTTCTTTGGTATGCCATCCAGCAACGGAAGCATTTATTTCAGCTTGAAGCCGAAACCTGCGCGAGCAAAGCTGCTGATTTACGAGAGCGCTTAGAGCGGGTTGGAATTGCTTGTTTGCTGAACTCCTATTCTTCTACCGCAATACGGTTCAGTTAAGGGCTAGGCAGTGCTTAAAACAATAAATACAGGAGGATTCATTATTATTCCAGTACCT
>NZ_JAUBRN010000081.1:0-23942 GCF_036701875.1 Microcoleus sp. MON1_C5
TTAAGTCGGGAAGTTTTTCCATTCCTTTATCTAATGTCTATCTCGTCTTCTTGTCAAGGGGGTTGAGCAATTACCATTTAAGACACAAAAAAAACCACTGCCCCGACTCGTCATACCGCGCGCGGTAGAGAGTCGGGGCAGATTGGGAACAACGATCGCAATATTTGATTCTGATTGCCCTGGCCATTGTTACTCAGTTTCAAACAATAACGGACTCTTGAGGGCGGGCGAATATCATGCGGCCGGCGCTAGTTTGCAGGGCGCTGGTGACTACGACTCGGGCTTCGCCGCCGACATAGCTGCTTCCTGCTTCTACGACAACCATTGTGCCGTCATCCAAGTAACCGATTCCCTGAGAGGGTTCTTTGCCTTCTTTGCGGATTTTTAGTTCGATCGTATCTCCCGGCAAATAAGTGGGGCGCACTGCATGAGTCAAATCGTTGATATTCAAAACCGGCAGTTTTTGGACGGTAGCTACTTTCGATAAGTTGTAATCGTTTGTGAGCAAAATACCGTCGATCTCCAAAGCGAAGCGGACTAATTTCGCATCGACTGTGGCAATATCTTCGTAGTCAGCCGAGTGAATTTGAATGCGTTCTGGATATGTTTCTTTGATGCGGTTGAGAATATCTAGGCCGCGCCGCCCGCGCACTCGCTTTTGATCGTTCGCGGAATCAGCTATTAGTTGCAGTTCTTGGAGCACGAATTGGGGCACGATAATTTGACCTTCGAGGAAACCTGTTTCTAGCAAGTTTTCAATTCGGCCGTCAATAATGCAGCTAGTATCGACAACTTTGGCAGTTGCTGGTTTGAAAGTACCTTCGGCTACCAACACCGTGTCAAAGCTTTTGGGGTTGATCAGCCGCAAGAAAGCGCGGCCGTGGGTGTCGGTCAAACTGACGCCTGTGAAGCCGAACATGACGCTACCCAAGACTGCGACTAGAGGTTTGATGAAGCCGAACTCGCGGGGAATTGGCAGGAGGAACAGCGGAGCCAGCATTAAGTTTGCTACTAGCAGTCCGATGATTAAGCCGATCGCCCGCGTCAGCAGCATCTCCACTGGCATATCGCGGACTTGTTTTTCCAGGCGCCGATAGGTTGTTTGAGCCACTAATCCCATCACGAAGCCGATTAATGCTCCAAACGAACCTAGTACAGAACTTAAACCTTGTATATTTGTAACTTGCTCCAGCAGCTCGGTCGGCAGGAGTTCGACTCCGTAATAGCCGATGCCTCCGCCTGCGATTATGAATGAGATTATTATGATTGCGTCTAGCATTAGTTCTAGGTTAATGAATTTATTCACATTATATCTTTGCAGTGCTGATACTTGTTTTCATGCTTTGGTCGGATATCGCTATATTTACTCAGGGATTTTCATAAACTTATATTTCGCGGTTGTACCCTTTGGGGGATGTGCCAGGGAGTCGCTCGGAATTTACCACGCCTTGCCGAAAGCAGGCACGAGGTTCCAATAGACCGCCCTGCGGGCTATGCGGGAATTGTAGCCGATCGAAACTGATACGAGGTTACATTAAAACAGCCGATCGTTCGCAGCGCTTTTTTGGTAAGAAAATGTCATAATATACATAATTATTCATGATTGTTTAATTAAAACTTTAGATTTGAAGTTGCGCTTTCGGCTTGAGATGTAATGAACCCTCCCACAGATTATTTAACATTTGAATTAAAAAAAAGTGTGCAGGCGACAAATTCCGGCATTCCCAGTTCGGCTTACCTGCACATACCTTTTTGTCGCCGTCGCTGTTACTACTGCGATTTTCCGGTTTTTGTGGTGGGCGATCGCAAAAATGGCGAGAATTCCGGCACAATTGTGCAATACGTTGCTGTACTCTGTCAAGAAATTCAAGAAACAAAAAATTTAGGCGCATCTCTGAAAACAGTTTTTTTTGGGGGCGGCACACCTTCGCTGCTTTCTGTGAGTCAGTTGAGCAATATTTTGGAAACTCTCGACGGCAAATTTGGGATTGCTGCTGGGGCGGAAATTTCTATAGAAATAGACCCGGGTACGTTTACTTTAGAACAGTTGCGGGGATATGCAGCGGCGGGAGTAAATCGAGTTAGTTTGGGTGTGCAAGCTTTTCAGGATGAATTGCTGCAAGCTTGCGGGCGATCGCACTCTGTCGCCGAAATTTTTGAAGCAGTAGAAATAGTGCGATCGGCTGGTATTGTCAATTTTAGTTTAGACCTGATTTCGGGACTGCCGCACCAAACTTTAGAACAATGGGAAGCTTCCCTGAAAGCGGCGGTGGAAATTAGCCCGACTCACCTGTCGAGTTACGACTTAATTGTTGAGCAGGGAACTGCTTTCGGGCGCTACTTTGAAGCAGGAGCCCAGCCACTGCCTGCAGATGACACCGCTGCTCAAATGTACCGTTTAGCAAGGGAAATTCTGACGGGGGCTGGCTACGAACATTACGAAATTTCTAATTACGCTCGATCTGGCTATCAGTGCCGCCACAACCGCGTTTATTGGGAAAATCGCCCTTATTACGGCTTGGGAATGGGGGCGGCGAGTTACGTGGAAGGCCGGAGGTTGACTAGACCTCGCAAAACTCAAGAATATTATCAGTGGGTGCGATCGATGTCTCGCCTCAATTCCCCTGCTACTCCACAAATTGGGGGGGAAACCCAGCAGGAAATTTACCCAGCAGTTGAGCAAAATTTTCAAGTTTCAGAAAATGACGTTTTGTTAGAAACGCTGATGCTAGGTTTGCGTTTAGCAGAAGGAGTTAGCCTGTCGGCGCTGACTGAGAAGTTTACTCAACAAACGGTTGACAAAATTTGGCGTTGTTTGCAGCCCTACTGGCGACAAGGATGGGTGGAAATTATAACTGCGGATGGGGCGATTCCCTACGGGATAGCTCCGCTTCACGCAACTTTAGGCGAGGGGGCGAAACTGCCACTTTCGGGCAATTTGAGGTTGAGCGATCCCGAAGGTTTTTTATTTTCTAATACAATTTTAGCCGATTTGTTCAGCAAGTTAGGCGACGATAATTAGCTCTGCCTGAGGAAGTATATCTCCAGCAAGCGCGATCGGCCCTAAAGCCGGGGCCGCCAATGCGACCGAAAGAAAATTCAATTGCTCCCTAGCTCGATAATCTCAAAAATAATATATTTTTTATCGATCCCTAAACAAAACTTAAAGGCGAACTAAGCCTTGAGATAGACGCAACGACGGCACTTCAGCCGTCATACTTAAGACTGAACATTTAAAAAGTAATTTAATGAACACTTTAACTATCGACCGCAACCAAACCCAAAACCAGCCCTGCCTTGTAATTAGCGAGCGCGGGTGCAATCCGACTTCCAAGTGTAATTTTTGCGGTCACTACCAACAGGCAAGAGGTTCAGTTGGTCACTGTCAATTGTTGAACGCACCTGTTAGGGGAGGATGGAAATCTTGCGCTTTAGCAATGCCGGCTTTTGCACCTTCTTGGGAATACCTGGAAGGCGCTGATGTTTCTCCGGCGAAAATTATTAATTAACTCAAACAATGTAAAAAAAATGTATAAAAAAGTGTGTTTTAACTGGTTATATGCTATATTAAGTTTAGGCCCGTCGCCGATCGTTCGCACAATTGCAGAAACAAGTTAAAAAGATGAATTTGACACTAAATCAGGTAATTTCCGAAGGTCATACGCGCATTTTGTGTTGGTATCTTAATAATACTAGCAAAGTGCAAATCGCTCGCATTACAAATATTCCTAATTGGTATTTTGAGCGGACAGTGTTTCCGGGGGAACGTTTTTTGTTTGAAGCGCTGCCGGAAGCTCAGTTAGAAGTTTGCAGGAGTGCGGAGACGGGTGTTATAGTGTGCGAGCGAATTTTGTGCGATCGGCTGCGAGTAGAAGAATTAAGCACGGCTGATTGAAGATAATTATTTAGACTTACCAACGAGAGGTAGAAACCCGGTTTTTTTTCAGAAACCGGGTTTCTCTGTATGAGGATAAAAACTCCGTTCGCGATCGCACTTGCGATATCACAAAGCCCATATCTTTGTATATTTCTCGTTACTCAGCCCAAAATTCGTAGAAACTGAGATATTGAACCATTCTCAATAATTATTTCAGGGCGCGCTAGCAGCAACGACCCACAAGAAAATTGATCCGTTGTGGAACAGGCCGTCGGGCTTTTTAAGCGAGAATGGTTCAAGATGTGAGTATAAACCGGGATTCTCGCCACCCCATGCGTCAGCCCTGAAACTGTCGCAAAAGTTAATCTAAGCTAAATTATAAAAAATCCACCACTGTTTAATACTAAAACCCGATGTCCCTCACCGAACAAATCCTCTCCCAACTGCCAGGAGACGCCCTCGGAGGCCTGAGAAAAGTCGATCGACTCTGGGAAAACCTCAAACAAAACACCGCACCAGCACCCCAAGCAGTCAAACACAGCCAACAACCCCTGGAAACCCTCGACTTCGACATAGTTATCGGCGGCGGAACCCTAGGAATATTAATCGGTACAGCCTTAGTCCTGCGGGGTTGGCGAGTAGCCCTGCTCGAACGCGGCACCCTGCGAGGCCGCGAGCAAGAATGGAACATTTCTCGCAAAGAATTAGACGCATTCTTAGAACTAAATTTGCTATCAGTTGAAGAGATAGAAAAGGCGATCGCCACCGAATACAACCCAGCCCGCATCAGCTTTGCCAACACCCCAGACATTTGGGTGCGCGACGTACTCAACATCGGAATCGACCCAGTTTACCTCCTAGAAACCCTCAAGCAGCGATTCCTCCAAGCTGGAGGAAAGCTATTTGAAAATACACCATTTAAAACAGCAACCATTCACCCGGATGGAGTCTTGGTAGAATCTGCAAATACCGATACACAACCTGATACAAATTTATTTAAAACCAGATTATTATTAGACGCAATGGGACATTTTTCACCCATTGTGTGCCAAGCAAGACAAGGCAAAAAACCCGAAGCGGTATGTTTAGTAGTCGGTAGTTGCGCTCAAGGATACCCCAAAAACGACACTGGCGATATATTTGCATCCTTCACCCCAATGCAAAATCAGTGCCAATATTTTTGGGAAGCATTTCCAGCCAGAGACGGCCGCACAACCTACTTATTTACCTACATAGACGCCGACACCGAAAGATTCAGTTTAGAAACATTATTTGAAGAGTATTTGCGCTTGCTTCCCCAATATCAAAACGTCCAACTCGAACAGTTAAAATTCCAAAGAGCACTTTACGGATTTTTCCCCTGCTATCGTCAAAGTCCTCTAAAAACACCTTGGGATCGCCTACTCCCCGTCGGAGACAGCAGCGGTAGCCAATCTCCCCTCAGCTTCGGCGGTTTCGGCGCAATGGTGCGCCACCTCAAACGTTTGACTCTAGGAATTGACGAAGCTTTGACAAGCGACAGTCTCAGCAAAAATGCCCTCGCACTTTTGCAACCCTACCAGCCGAATCTATCAGTTACCTGGTTGTTTCAGCGTTCGATGAGTGCTGCGATTAATCAAAAAATAGACCCCAATCAAATCAATCAACTTTTGGCTGCCGTCTTTCAGGTAATGGAAGAGTTGGGAGAACCGGTCCTCAAACCTTTTCTTCAGGATATCGTGCTGTTTCCGGCTTTGTCACAAACCTTGTTTAAAACAGCAATTAGCCATCCCGGATTAGTTATGAAAATTATCCCGCAGGTAGGAATAGCTAATTTGCTCGATTGGATGGTTCATTATCTAAATTTAGGGATTTATACGGGATTGCAGCCTTTGGGGAAAGCCGTAGAACCGCAGGTAAAAAATTTAGCGCCGGAGCAGAAATACTATTTTCACCGATTAGTTGAAGCATGGCAATATGGCGCGGGAGGCGATTATTGATTAATTGTGGCACGGGCATCTTGCCCGTGGCTAACAGATGAACAGGCAAGATGCCTGTTCCACAACACACTATAATTTATTGATTAATTGTAGCACGGGCATCTTGCCCGTGGCTAACATATGAACAGGCAAGATGCCTGTTCCACAACACAATATAATTTATTGATCAATTAATTGTGGCACGGGCATCTTGCCCGTGGCTAATATATGAACAGGCAAGATGCCTGTTCCACAACACACTATAATTTATTGATTAATTGTGGCACGGACATCTTGCCCGTGGCTAATATATGAACAGGCAAGATGCCTGTCCCACAACATAATTATATATGAACAGGTATCCGGCCTGTTCCATAACCTAATTATATTAGTTGTAAGTTATGAAGGAGCTATAACTGCTAAAGCTTGGGGAATCACTCGGAATTTTGCAGGTGTGTAAGTGGTGATTTCACCGTCGGTATTAATCGAACGGCGTTTGCTAGTATTAACCTCAAATTCTTGAGCGTACAAGACGCGAACTTTAGGCGACTTGGTATAATTTCCTTGCCTCATAGCCGGGAGCAAAGCAATGATTTCCCACCAATTTATTGTTTCCAAACTGTACAAATCCAGTCGCCTGTCGTCGATGGTGGCATCCTCGGCAACTGTCATGCCACCTCCGTAATAGCGGCCGTTGCCAATGGCAATTTGAATAGTTTTAACCTTAAAAGATTGGTGGTTTATCTTAATTTCGGCTCGGAACGGTCGCGCTGAAAAAATTGTCTGCAAAGCAGTAAAAGCATAAGCTAAAACTCCCCAGCGCTGCTTCACCTTTTTCGTCAGCCGCTGGGTAATTTCCACGCTTAGTCCCAAACTTGCAACATTAAAAAAATGTTGGCCGTTAACCCAACCCAAGTCTATTAGCCGAATTTTACCGCTGGCAATTACTTGACAAGCTGCTGATAAATCTGTAGGAATTCCCAGAGTGCGGGCTAGGTCGTTAGCAGTTCCCATCGGCAAAATACCCAAGGGTAACTTGGTATCTATCAAACCTTCTATGGCAGCGTTAAGAGTGCCGTCGCCGCCGCCGATTATTACTAATTCGACTCGATTTTGGTAGCGGCGAATAATGTCGGAAAGTTCGTGGGCGTGGTCAGTAGATTCTATAATTAACTCAAAACCGAGTGCTTCTAATTCTACAGTGGCTTGAGATAATAGCTTTTGCCCTTTTCGGGAGTGCTGGTTTACTAAAAGTAGAGCTTTCTTCATTTGTTAATTTTTCATTAGGAATATTGCGTATTTTAAATTACAAAAAGTATAGCTTGATGCTTTAACTGGATGAAATTAATGCTTTACTTCTATTTTACCAGTTATGATGGATTGACAAAAATGTCAAAAAATGGATAATTGTAGCAAAAGATTCCTAAAAAGTACCTCCCGCTCTGACCTAGCAGCAAAAAACCTCGCTTCTCGATCGAACTTAATTTAAAATCATGGGTAATATTTTACAAAAAGCGCAAGTCGCTGCCGATCGCCAAAACTGGTCTGGGCTAGTCGAATGCTTGCAGGAAGTGACAGCCAAGGGCAGTAAGCCGCAGGAACAGCACATTTTAGAACAAGCTGTCAGTTTAGCAATACAAGCCTTGGAATGGGGCGATTTTCAAGACCGTTGGGAAATTGCTAAAGTATTGCCCAATCTGGGAAATGGCGCGATCGCACCTTTAATTGCCGTGCTCGAAGACGAAGACGCAGACACGGAACCCCGGTGGTTCGCCGCCCGCATTCTCGGAAAGTTCGATCGTCCAGAAGTGATTCAAGCTTTAGTAGAATTGGTCAAAAATTCCGACGAAGAATTGAGCCAAATCGCCGCCGAAACCCTAGGGAATTTGGGCCAAACAGCCATAGAATCCCTAGCAACTCTCTTGCAGCAAAAAGACTCGCGACAGTTTGCAACAGCAGCACTCGCCCAAATTCGGCGCACCGAAACCATCGCACCGCTGTTGAGCGTAGTCGCAGACTCTCAAGTTGCGGTGCGGGCAGCCGCAATCGATGCCCTGAGCAGCTTTCACGACTCCCGCATCCCGCCGGTACTGGTAGCAGCGCTCAAAGATCCGGCGACAGCAGTCAGAAAAGAAGCCGTGCGATCTCTTGGCGCGCGCACTTATTTAGACGCAGAATTAGATTTAGTTAACTTGCTCAAACCTTTACTTTCGGACATCCGATTAGAAGTTTGTCAGCAAGCGGCGATCGCGATCGGGCGAGTGAAAACCGATGCAGCAGCGGCTGCTTTATTTGAATTGCTGCGATCGCCCACAACTCCGGTTGAATTGCAAATCGAAACTGTGCGCGCCCTAAGCTGGATGGAAACTGCAACCGCTTTAGCATATTTGCATCAGACATTAAGGGCGCCTTTTACTAACATAAATTCTACTGTTTATGAAGAGATAGTCACTGTTTTAGGTCGAGTAGAAAAGCCGGAATTAAAAGCTGTTGCTGCTGAAATTCTGATTGATTTGTTGAAAACAAATCATCCGACCGTGCAGGAGGGAGTTAGCAAAAAATCTTTAGCTTTAGGTTTAGGAAAATTAGGAGATATGAGAGGGCTAGATGCTCTGATTTCAATGTTGGGCGACGCAGACAGCAGCGTCAGGCTGCACTGCATGGCAGCGCTCAAACAGCTAGGTGCTGCCGAGGCCAGGCAGAAATTAGAAAACTTAGTGAAACAAGAGAGTCTCGAACCCAGATTGAAACAAGGAATTGCGATCGCCCTGCAAGAATGGCAGGAGAATTAAGAGCGAACGAATTTGCGGAAAACATTTAAATTTAGGATGCGCCATAAGCACCTTACGTAGAACTTAAATAGTGAATTTTGAACTCGATAACTGAAAAATCCAAACTTTAGCTGTGCTCAATTGGCAGCCGCACTCCGAAAGTCGAGCCGAGTCCTTCCCCAGGACTTGCGGCCCAGACACTGCCGCCGTGGAGTTCCACGAGATGGCGGACGATCGCCAATCCCAGTCCCAGCCCGCCGTAATTGCGCGTAGAAGTGCTGTCAGCTTGGCGGAAGCGATCGAACACAAACGGCAAAAACTCCTTGCTGATGCCAATTCCCGTATCGCTGACAACGATCGAAACAGAGTGAACCGGAGACGGCCCAGACAACATGGCGCCACCCCCTGCTCCCGGTTCCCCATCCTCTGAGAGCGTGATTTCCACGCGACCCGACGGCGGCGTAAACTTAATAGCATTCGAGAGCAAATTAGACACCACCTGCTGCAAACGAGTAGCATCGCCCCTCACCAAGCCCACCCCTTCTGCACAAAAACTCACCAATTCAATTCCCCTAGCTTCAGCATCAGGGGTCAGCGCCTTCACTGCCGTTTCTACAATCCGCACCAAATCCACCGGGAACAGCTTCAAACACACTTTGCCGCTGACAATCCGGGAAACGTCGAGCAAATCCTCAATCATCTGAGTCTGCAACCGCGCGTTTCGCTCAATAGTCTCCAAACCCACAGCCGTTTTTTCGGCACTCATCTGGCGCTGCCGCAGCATCTGGGCCCAGCCCAAAATCGCGTTCAGAGGCGTCCGCAACTCGTGAGAAAGCGTTCCCAAAAACTGGTCTTTAATCCGGTTGGCCTCCGCTGCTTCCCGGTAAAGCCGCGCATTGTCGATCGCCACCGCCGCATCTCGCGCCAAATCCTCCAGCAAAACCAAATCCTCCTGCCCGCAGCGGCGGCCCGACTCCCCGCACAGCAGCGAAATCGCTCCCAGCGTCCGCCCGCGAGCGATCAGCGGCACGCAGATTGCCGACAGCACCGGGGATTGGGATCGCAGCACCAACTGCAGTTCCCTGTCTGGCACAACCGCCTCGATCACCCATTCCGGTATTTCTGGGTATAGCTTCGACTCACCAGTCCGCAGCACCTTTGCTACTCCGTGCCGTCCTTGGGGGTCTAGTGGCATACGCCGATCGATTTGCCACAGCAGAGCGACTTTGCTCGGATCTGAGTGAGCAACTGCTTGCAAGCGGATTGAGCCGTCTGCATCAAGCAAATGCACACAGCACCAATCCCCCAGCCCCGGTACTGTTAAATCTGCCAAACCTTGCAGCGCCTTTTCGTAATCCAGGGAAGCCGACGACAGCAAAGCCAAAGCTTGAGCGCTAAAATAGGCTGTTTGGGCCAATCGCTGGCGATCGTCAATATCGGTACAAGTCCCGAACCATTTGAGAATTTTCCCGTCAGCGTCCCGCACGGGCAATGCCCGGCCCAGATGCCAGCGATAAGCTCCGTCAGATGCCCGTTTAAAACGGTATTCCACCTCGTAAGTCTTCCCTGTCTCCACCGAGGTCTTCCAGCTTTCTACGGAATTTTCCACGTCATCTGGATGCAGGGCTAGCTGCCACCCCCAGCCTTGAGTTTCCTCCAGCGTCAAGCCAGTATATTCAAACCAGCGCTGGTTGTAGTAGTCGAACCAGCCGTCGGCTCTGGCAGTCCAAACTATTTGCGGGATGGCTTCAGCGAGGACGCGGTAAAGCAGTTCGCTGGCTTCTGCTTGGCGACGTGCGGCCTGTTCCCGCGCCAATGCCGAATTCCGCTGTTCTTCGGCCTCTTTGCGAGCGGTGATGTCGCTAATCACGCCGATCCATTTGCAGGGATTGCCTTGTTTGTCAAGCACTGCTTTGCCTCGATCGATCCAGTGGAGCAAGCGGCCCCGGTGGCGCTGAACGCGGTATTCCTGAAAAAATGGGGCGGCAGAAGTGTCTGGCGCACTTAAATACCGCTCGACCGCAGCCAAAACTCGAGCGCGGTCGAGCGGGTGCAAGATACTGTTCCAAGCTGCTCTTGTCCTCGGAAATCCGCCTTTTTCGTACTCCAAATGTTCGTCTACGTGACCGAACCACAGCACGATGTCGGTCTCGATATCCCATTCATAAATTAAATCACTGGCACTTTCTGCTGCAATCCGAAACCGCTCTTCAGACTGTCGCAGCACTTCCAGAAATTTAAAGCGTTCCGTCACGTCCAAAACCAGAGACAGCACCGATACCAACTGTCCCGAATCGCTGTAAAAAGCCGAATTGTACCACTCGCAATGTACCAACGAACCACCCTTATGATAATTGCTGTTGCGAACTACATTGCAGCGACTACCTGGTTTGTTTAAACTATAAATTGCCGACTCTACCTCTTCAAACTCACCCCGATCGATAAATTTCCATTCGCTAAAATGCTTGCCAAAAACTTCTGTTTCCTTCCAGCCAAAAATCTTCTGGGCTGCCGGCGACCACCCGCTAACCCGGAAATTTTCATCCCACTCTATCACCGCTAGGGGAGTATTTTCAAAATGAGAAGTGAGTTTTTGCAGCGCCTGGCGCAGGGATGCTTCTACTTGCTTGCGCCCAGTAATATCGCCAAAAGAAATAGCAATGCCGTCGCCCAATTTAACGGTCATAATCCGAAACCAGCCGACAATGCCTTCGCTGTTGTAATAAATCTCGGTATCGAGGGGAATTCCTGTTTGTACAACTTGCACGCAATGGTCGAACAAACCGCTATCTTTATGACCGGGCAGGACTTGCAGCAATCGCTTGCCGATTAATTCTTCAGGTGTACGTTGTTGAATTTTTGCCGCTGCGGGATTGACGTATTCCCATTCAAAATCCACAATTGTGGATTCGTCACGAATGCTGCGGAACACGTTAAATCCGTCTAGAGATAATTCCTGAAAAACGCGGAAGCGTTCTTCGCTTTCTTGCAGCTTGCCTAAAGCGTCAAGCAGGAGTTCCTCGACTCGCTCGCGCTGCGTTATTTCTGCGAGCAATTGCTCGTTAATTTGCTGGAGTTCGGTTGTGGGGAAGGCGACGGAATTTTTAATGGCAGAGTCGGCTTGCCGTCGATCGACCTTTTCATTTCCCAGTGGCGTATTTCCTGGAAAAGAGGCCGCCCCAGCCAAAGCCAACATTTGAGGAACCCAGGGTATCAGGGATGCTACAGCCCACAAAGAGATGATAGCGGTAATGGCGGCGATCGAACTTGACAGCCAGTAGCTGGGATGCACCAGCGTCCAAACTTGCACCAAGTGAGTTGTCCCGCCGCAGAAAAACCAGGCTCCCAATAGGAGAAACCCCTTGCTCAAAGGCACGTCCCGCTGCTTCCCGGCATAGTATGTCAGAATTGCTGGAATTGAATAATAAGCCAAGGCAATTAACAAATCGCTGACGGCTTGCAGTCCCATCAACTGGGACTGCCACTGGCAACATCCACCCTGCGGAATAAAATTGTGGTTAAATGACATAATCTTAATAAAATGGCAGCATTTCGGCTTTCCTGTGCGATCGATCCTAGTTGCACTTGTGTTGCTGACCCGCTAATTCCTAGTTTATACACAAAAAAACATAAAACAAGAGTGACTTTAGTCCGGGGAGGAAAGTTTACAGCAGGCTTTAACCTGCCTGAAATATTCTTACATTTATTGAGAGGTTTAGGGAGAGTGAGGTAATATAATTCCCAAGGAGGTACGAAATTCAATGCTATCTTTTGAAGTCACAACTTAGGGAAAAACAGAGCAATTGAGCGCACTTGATGAAGGGATTACTAGAGTGCCGTTCATTGAAACGGTTTAGCTATAAGCTTGCAATATTCGAGAAATTCATCTTTATTGAATCTATTTTTTGATAAATTTGCAGATTCAGAAATCCCTTCAAAATAGGAGAATCGACCTCTACTTGGGCGCTCATAAATCCTACCCGAGCAAATTGATTCATAGAGCCAAGCATCCCCGCGTCTCGCCCCGGAATCAAAACTAATCTCTACCTGTATCAAAGTCTACTAAATTCTTCTACTAAATCGGTTAATGTCACAGATTATCTTCCAGTAAAATTTCTGAAACCATCTCGAATTAAACATCCATGCGCTTAGAGCAGCTTCAAGCATTTCTTTCAGTTGCTGAAACTGGTAGCTTTCAGCAAGCGGCCCGGAAGTGTGGCGTTACCCAATCGACTATTAGCCGCCAAGTGCAGGGATTAGAAGCGGAAGTGGGTTTGTCGCTGTTTCACCGCACGGCCCACGCGAAATTGACTGTGGGAGGGGAATGCCTGCTGCCTCACGCTCGCAAAATCTGTCAGACTTGGCGAAATGCTGCTGAAGAATTGGGAGACTTACGGGCGGGAAAGCAGCCGGAACTCTGCGTGGCTGCGATTCATTCGGTTTGCGCTGCTTATTTGCCGCCTGTGCTGCAAAAGTTTTGCCGCGACTATCCAGACGTGCAGTTGCGGGTGACTTCCCTCGGAAGCGATCGAGCCCTGAAAGTCCTCAAAGACGGTTTGGTGGATATAGCGGTGGTGATGAACAACCGCCATTTTACTCAAGCCCCGGAAATGTTGGTTGAGGTGCTCTACAATGAGCCGATCGAGGTGTTGATGGCGGCGGGTCATCCCCTGGCCCAGTACGATCGAGTACCTTGGCCGGAATTGGTTTGTTACCCGCAAGTGGTGTTTAAGGACGGGTACGGAATGCAGCGGATGGTGCAAGAACAATTTGGACGCATCGGTGCTAAACTTCATGCTGTTTTGGAACTCAACACTCTTGATGCTTTTCGGGGTGTGGTGCGACAGGGAGAATTGATTGCTTTGCTGCCGCATTCAGCTTTGCTGGAGGCGAAGGGCGATCGCACTTTAGCAATTCGGTCGATCGCCCAAGAGCGGTCAACTTCCAAGGTTTCGACAATCGGTCAATTGGCGACCGATCCGACTTGGACTCGCGAAGTGGTGTTGGTGACAACTCACGATCGAATGCAAATTCCGCCGATCGCCCATTTCTGGAATCTGGTACGCGAATTTGTGCCGCCATTTGATGTAATCAAGCTAGAAAAATCAGGGAGTTAATTCGATAATTTTGAATTGAGAGTTCGGAATTTTAAATTTAAAACGATTCAAATATTACCAATTACTAACTACCAATTACTAACTACCAACTACCAATTACCAATTACCAACTTCAAAAGTTATGAGTGACGCATTTAGAGAATTGCTGCGAAAAATTGGCAGCGGAGCACACACAGGAGAAAACTTAACTCGCTCCGAAGCAGCAGCAGCCACGCGGATGATGCTGCTCCAAGAAGCAACACCGGCTCAAATTGGAGCTTTTATGATTTCCCACCGCATTAAACGGCCCACCGGCGAAGAATTAGCCGGAATGCTCGATGCTTATGAAGAATTGGGGCCTATGCTTGCCCCCCCAAACCGAGAAAAAGGGTTTTCCGTCTCTACCGTCGCCGTGTTTGGCGTTCCTTACGACGGGCGATCGCGCACGGCTCCAATTAGCCCTTTAACAGCCCTAATTTTAGCCGCCTCTGGCGTGCCAACTCTCATGCACGGGGGGGATACCATGCCAACCAAAGAAGGCATTCCCCTGATTGAAATTTGGCGCGGTTTGGGAGTTGACTGGAGAAAACTGAGTTTAGAAAAAGTCCAGCAAGTTTTTGACAGTACGGGTTTAGGTTTTGTTTACCTTCCCAAGCATTTTCCTCAAGCCACCGCTTTAGTTCCCTACCGCCGCGAAATCGGCAAACGGCCACCTTTTTCGACAATGGAGTTGATGTGGTGTCCCTGTGCCGGCGACGTTAACGTCATATCTGGCTACGTCCACCCGCCGACAGAAGGTATGTTTCAAAAAGCCTTTGAGCTGCGGGGAATCAAAAATTATACCACAGTCAAAGGATTGGAGGGAAGCTGCGATTTGCCGCGCGATCGTACTGCGATTATCGGCATTGCTAAGCCGGACACTGAGTTCGAGCGAGTGCTCTTGGCCCACGGAGATTACGGTTTTAGCAGCACCAATCCTGCCTTTGAATCAGCCTCTGAGTTATTAAAACAAATGCAGGAAGTGTTGTTGGGAAAACCCTCGGAATTGATGCAGTCCGCTATCTGGAACGGCGGATTTTATCTGTGGCGCAGCGGAGTTTGTTTGGATATGAACTCGGGTTTGATTCAGGCAGAAACTTTATTGAGTAGCGGTCAAGTCGTGCAAAAACTTGAGGAAGTTAGCCAAGCCGTTAGTGTTTTTAGTTGAGAATGATTAATCAGGTTTTGTGTGCAGTGGGCACCTACATTGAGCAGGTTTTGTACACAGCACCCTACAGGGAGAAATTTTACTTCCTTCTTCCCTCTTCCTTCTTCCCTCTTCCTTCTTCCCTCTTCCTTCTTCCCTCTTCCTTCTTCCCAATGACTCATCATAAAATTGCTGTAATTGTGCTTGCAGGCGGTCAAAGTTCGCGGATGGGTAGGGATAAAGCTCTGCTGGAAATTGAGGGCAAATCCCTATTGCAGCGGGCGTTGGAAGTTGCTGCAGTTGTAACTCCAGCAGTTTATGTTCTGACTGCTTGGCCCGATCGCTATCGATCGACCTTAACCGAAACGTCCCAATTTCTGGTAGAGTACAATCCCGGTTCCGGGCCCTTGGTGGCATTGACTCAGGGATTGAAAGAAATAGCCGCCGAGTGGATTTTACTGTTAGCTTGCGATTTGCCTTTGTTGGATGCCCAGATTATCCAGAAGTGGGCAAGTCAGTTAACAGAGTTTCCCCCATCTACTTTAGCAGTTGTGCCTTATCAAAATTCGCGCTGGGAGCCTTTGTGTGGCTTCTACCGCCAACAATCTCTGCTCAGTTTGCAAAGTTTTATTGACAAAGGGGGCCGTTCCTTTCAAGTTTGGTTAAATCAAATCCCCGCAATCCCTCTACCTGTAAGGGAACGAGAAGCAGTAATGTTATCCAATTGCAATACATTAGAAGAGTTTGAGAAATTAAAAGGTAAAATGGTTAACGGTTGACGGTTGACTGTTGACTGTTGACCGTTAACTGACTAATGACTAATTACTAATGACTAATTACTAATTACTAATTACTAATGATTAACGCATATTGGTTGCTCGATCGCAATATAACTTTCCTCAATCACGGTTCTTTTGGGGCTTGTCCGATTCCTGTACTAGAAGCGCAAACCATTTTTCGAGAACAACTGGAAAGAGAACCATTGCGCTTTTTACTGCGGGAATTTGAACCATTGTTGGATAATGCAAGAAATCAGTTAGCAGCATTTATTGGTGCGGCTGACGAGGACTTGGCATTTGTGCCGAATGCGACGACGGGAGTAAATGCAGTTTTGCGATCGCTCTGTTTTGCTCCGGGCGACGAATTGCTAACTACAAATCAGGAATACAACGCTTGCCGCAACACACTTAATTTTGTAGCCGAGCGTACAGGCGCTAAAGTAATAGTAGCCGAAGTCCCCTTTCCAATTGAGTCACCCGACCAAATTATTGAAGCAATAATTAAGTGCGTTTCACCGCAAACAAAGTTAGCATTATTAGACCACGTTGTGAGCCAAACAGGTTTAATCTTTCCCATCAAACAGTTAGTCGGCGAGCTAGCTAATCGTGGCGTCGATGTATTAGTAGACGGAGCTCACGCGCCGGGAATGGTAGCGCTGAATTTAGATGAAATTGGGGCGGCTTACTATACGGGAAATTGCCACAAATGGCTGTGCGCGCCCAAAGGTGCGGGCTTTTTATACGTGCGGCGCGACAAGCAAGATGCCATTCGCCCAACTACGATCAGTCACGGTGCTAACTCGCCGCGCGCTGATAAATCGCGCTTTCAATTAGAATTTGATTGGATGGGAACTGTCGATCCGAGTCCTTATTTGTGCGTGCCTGTGGCTATTGATTTTATGGGTTCTTTGTTGAGTGGCGGCTGGCCGGAATTGAGGGCAAAAAATCATGCTTTAGCGTTGGCGGGGAGAAAAATATTGGCTGACAAATTAGATTTGCGGCTGCCTTGTCCTGATGAAATGGTGGGTTCGATGGCTGTTGTGCCACTGGCAGACTCCCAGTCTGATGTGGTTGCAAAGGGAGGAATTCCACCTTTGCAAGAGGCGCTGTGGGAGATTTTTAAAATTGAAGTTCCGGTGATTCCTTGGCCGAATGCTAGTAAGCAGTTGGTGAGAATTTCGGCTCAGTTATACAATACTTTGCCACAGTATCAATATTTGGCTAAGGCGCTGGTTGAGCTGACGAGAAGTTGAGGGGGAGCTTTAAAAAAAACATAACACCCAGCTACAAACAGTTATAGGTTTGTAGTTAGGGTGTCGCTTCTCATAGTTTTGGTGAATAAAGACTATTCCTTACTACCAAGGTAATAAGTGTTATAAAACTAGGCATAATTAGAAGAAAAAATCCTGCAACGAATTACCTTTAACCTTCTTTCACTTGGCTACCATTTACCTAAACAAAAAAAACAAAAAAAAATCCTCTAAAGCCCGATAGCTCTCGATTTCGCCAATCCGCCCAAGCCGAATAAAGTTTGTACATAACCCGCGAAATTTCCTAAGTTAAAACAGGGTTGTCAAACCGGATAGTACACAACTTCCGCGCGACAGAATATAATGTATCAAGACTTGCATTTTTGCTGACAAAACAAACGAAATAAAAAGAGGAAAATACCATGTCCAATGCCATGATGGTAATTTACCCCTATCGCGAACAGTACACCTGGGTTTTTGACGACGAACGAGTCGGACTTGTCCGAGAACCATTTGTTCAGGGCGTCCCCGAAATGATTAACGCGCTTGTCGCAGACATTCCCAATGCCGCCCAAGGTTTCCGACTTTTATTTTCAGCCAATCCATTTCCCGGATATCAAGCAGAAATGCTGTGGTTGAAAGCAGAATACGGCGGTAACTGGTATCGGTGGGAATCGAAAAATCTCGAAGGCTGGCTGTGTCCGGCTTTGCTCAAATACTTTCCCGAAGCACCGCCCAAGTTTTACTGCAAAGCTGAAAAACTGCAATAACCAACAGCAAGTCAATGAAAAACTTGTCAATTTTTAAAAGAAACTTTGTTGAACGAGTCGATCAAACATCTCGAAAAAAGCCTAAGTTCTTCGTATATGTAGTGGGGGTATTTTTCTTAGTCTTCACCGCCGCCATCTCGGCCACAATGGGGGCAATTACTGCCCTGTTAGCTCCCGTGGAACCCCCAATTATCAATAGAGTATTAGAGGCGACTGGCTTTGACTATCTATCCTCCAACCGCTCTGGATACCGCCTGTCGCGGTCAGTTAATATCTTGATATTGGGAATTGACGGCGTGCCGGAACCTGCCGTCGGCCCTAAGATATTTAAGGGTCGCAGCGATACAATACTCTTATTCCACCTCGATCCTAGAGATAAATCTATTAGTTTGCTTTCAGTTCCACGAGATACTAAAGTCGAAGTTCCCGGAATGAGCTTCAGCAAAATTAGCGAAGCCAATGCTACGGGAGGAGCAGCTTTGGCGACGCAATTAGTTAGCAGTATGCTGAACAATACGAAAATTGAACGATACGTGCGAGTCAGCAGCAGTGCGTTTCGGGAATTAGTCGATTTGTTGGGCGGAGTTGAGGTATTTGTACCTCGCGCGATGTCCTATACAGATAGCGCCCAAAAGTTAAAAATAAACTTAGCCAAGGGATGGCAAACTCTCAACGGAGAACAAGCAGAACAATTTGCTCGATTTCGCAACGACGGTTTAGGAGATATCGGCCGCATTCAGCGGCAGCAATCTTTAATTCAAGCTATTCGGGACCGCCTCGCAAGTCCATCAGTATTGGTGCGCTTGCCACAAATTGTTCAATTGATGCAAAAATATGTGGATACAAACCTAAATTATGAGGAAATATTGACGCTGGCAAATTTTGGTTTGCAATTGGAGCGAGAGAATTTTAAAATGGTAATGTTGCCTGGAAGTTCTAGTCCAGAACCAGGGGATTTGAGGAGTTATTGGATTGTAGATGTGGTCGGGCTCGATCGCATTATCGCACAATATTTAAACCCGGGCGTGCCGGATTTTGCACAAGGACGATTTCGCAACCCAACCGAGTCTGCTTTGCCCAAGAACCTCAAAATAGCTGTCCAAAACGCTTCTAGCAAACCGACAGCAGCCAAAACCGTTGGTGAGTTTCTCACAAAAAAGGGCTTTTTTAATGTATCTGTAGTGCAGGATTCGCCCGAGAAGCAGCGTCACAGTCAAATTATTGTTCAGCAAGGCGATTTAGAGGCAGCCAATCTACTGCAAAAAGAGTTAGGCGGCGGTAAAATAGAAGCATCTTCTACCGGTGAAATCAATTCTGACTTGACACTTCGCGTTGGCGAAGATTGGGTAAAGCGATTTTAATTAGTTATTAGTCATTAGTCATTAGTCATTAGTCAGCAGTCAACAGTCAACAATGCCCAATGCCCCATTCCCCATTCCCCATTCCCCATTCCCCATTCCCATCATCATGAAAAGTGTCTTCCGAATTTTCCTGAGCCTGGTTTTAAGTTTAGTGTTGGCTTTGGGGTGGGTGCTGCTGAGTGCTACTCCTGCATTTGCCTTGCCGAAAACAAGTATTAATTACACAAATATTAATTTGTCCGATCGCGATTTTTCCAACTCGGATTTAGCGGGGGGAACATTTGTCGCTGCCGAAATGCGGGGAACCAATTTTCAAGGTGCTGATTTAACTAATGCGATTTTGACTAAGGGAGTTTTGCTGAATGCCAACTTGTCAGGTGCCAACCTCTCCGGTGCTTTGGCAGATAGAGTTACATTCGACGGCGCTAATTTGACAAATGCTAATTTTTCCGAGGCAATCATGACTCGAACTCGGTTTTTTGATGCTGCAATTTCCGGCGCTGATTTTACTGACGCGATTATCGACGCTTATCAAGTGAGTATCCTGTGCGAGAAAGCAGATGGTGTCAATCCCGTGACGGGAGTTTCTACCCGAGAAAGTTTGGGATGTCCGTAGAAATTCACACTTAAAGAAAATCGCTGACTAATTATTTGATTAGATGCACCTGTAGCGAGGTAAAATACACACATTAAAGCCCCTCGCCTTGCAGGAGAGGGGTTTGAGGAAATTTCCAAGTATCGGCTCTATCGAGCGCTACAAATGTCTGTGCTGGCAGTACCAACTACCAAATCGGAATTCAAAAGCAAATCTAAATCGGTGTCGGGATTAACAGCATACAAATCGACTTTATCTCGACCCAAAAACACTCCGATCAAAGTCCCGATTCCCGCACCGCCGAGCACCTCTTCAGTCGCGATCGCCCGATCGCCCGTAACGCCTGCGATGGCCGCCGCTGCTGCTGCACCCAACGCCGTATTCTTAACCAGATTACCAACATTAACGCCCTTGGTAACAGTTTCTTTCCTAGTAATCAGTTGCGAAGTGGCATTGAGAGGCACTCTGCTGCCGTTGATTATACTTAATTCTTGAGCCACAAACTGAACGCCCGAAGCAGTCGATCGCAATTCGCCGCTAATTTTTGAGCCTTCGGGTATCAGCACTTGGCCATTATCCCCCGTGATATCCGCAGCTACAGTCAGCGTAATCGGAGACTTGTCATTGGGGCCGAGCAAAATCTTGCCTTTTGTGTACTCAATGGGGATAGTCACCCCCCTGGGAATTTGCACAGCAACAGATTGGCTAACATCAATCTTAGCAATGTAAGGAGAATTAATTGCTCTTGCTTGATTGGTACTCACTAATGTTTGATAGATAAAAGCAGCTACTTCAGCTCGCGTTGCTGACTTGTTCGGTTTGAGAGATTTAGGATTGGGATAGCTGACAACCAACTGTTTTTCAGTAGCAGCAGCAACGCTTTTAACAGCATAACTTTGAATCTCACCCGCATCATTATAGTAGCTGAGAACATCTTGAAAATCGCACTTAGGCTCATAGCCCATGCCGTTATTTAAAGCGACTACAACTTGAACGCGAGGAATTTGCTGTGTCGGTCTGAAAACATTGCCGGGATAGCCAGACATCCATCCCATTTCGTAAGCTTCGGCGATCGCCCCGCTTGCCCAAAAATTAGACGGAACATCGGCAAACCTTACAGCAGCGCGGGTTTTTGCCTTTTTCACAGAACGCACCATTGCCGCAAATTCAGCCCGCGTTACCGGTGCATCCGGGCGAAAACTGCCATCGGGAAATCCTTTGATAATTCCTCTTTCTGACAAATCTTGAATAAAATCTTTTGCCCAGTAGTTATTATTAACATCCGAAAAAGCTGTCTGAGCAAAAGAAGGCGCGGGAGCTAGCATCGGCGCTGCGGTTCCGGCAACGGTTCCCAGTGTTAATAAAACAGAGGTACCGGATTTAATGCGATGTAATACAGACATTTTTTGATTCTCCAATTTACACATTTTTTTATTGAGGAGAACTAAGCTTTTGAGAGGCTGATTGATTCCTGCCCAACTTGCTCTTTCCCTCACTTATGTAATCATTATTGAAAACTAATACTTATTGTGCGGGGAAGATACGGTCTTTTAAAATAAATATTTTTATTCTTAGTGTGGAATTTTAAAATGCTTAAATTCCTTAAAATCCTTATGTTGCTTATCTCCCTTATCTACCTTGTGTCTGCAATTAACAGGATTTAGGGACAAAGCCGTTGGATATTAGTTAACTATATTAACTAAAAGTGAATATAATTGACTGGATCGAGAAATACCTGTTTGTTGCTTATGAGTAGCCTGACGTTTGCCTCTGCCCATCAGTTAGCGCGAATGATTCGCGATCGCCAAGTCTCTGCGGTCGAAGTTCTCGACGCTTACCTTACTCAAATCGCAAAGCACAACTCGAAACTAAACGCCATTTGTACGCTGGATGAAGACAATGCCCGTACTAGAGCAAGACTTGCCGATGAAGCCCTAGCCAGAGGAGAAAACTGGGGTGCTTTACATGGGGTTCCCATCACGATTAAAGACATTTTTGAAACAGCGGGACTCCGCACCACAGCAGGCTATATTCCCCTCAAAGATTATGTGCCTCAACAGGATGCAACTGCTGTTGCGAGATTGCGGACAGCAGGTGCCGTCATTATGGGAAAAACCAACATGGCGGAACTGGCGGCCGATTATCAAAGCACAAATTCTCTGTTTCCACGGGTGAATAATCCTTGGCATCTAGACTACACACCGGGTGGCAGTTCTGGAGGGAGTGCCGCTGCTGTCGCCGCCGGACTTTCACCGTTAGATTTGGGCAACGATTTCGGGGGTTCGGTGCGTCAGCCTGCTCATTTCTGCGGCATATATGGTTTAAAGCCGACAGATCGCCGTATTTCTACAGCAGGGCAGATTCCTGAAGTGCCGGGAATGCCACTGTCTATTCGGCAAATGATGACCGTTGGCTGTTTTGCACGATCGCTCGAAGACATCCGACTCTGTTTTTCGTTAATTGTAGGCGCGGATCTGCGACGCCCTGATGTCCCGCCGATTCCGCTCGATCGACCCTCTGGCAAGCCTTTGCAGCATCTCAAAATCGCTTGGAGCGCTGAATGGGCCGAAGTTCCCGTTGCTTCTGAAATTCGAGCAGCTATGGAGTCGATCGTGCAGACACTCTCTGACGCAGGTGTCCAAACCGAACGTTGGCTTCCCAAAGACTTTGACCTATCCCAAATATTGAATCTCTACGGGCGGATCTCAATGTACCTCACTATCTACGCTCAACCGCAGGATAGATATAACGTGCGTCGTAGTTTAGAGTTAATCTTCCGCACCGCAACCCAAGGCGACAAGGAACTCCGAAAATTGGGAGATTTCAGCAGATTCCTACCTGAGATATTGAATCCAAGTTTGAAAGGATATTTCGAGGCACTCACACAGCGCGATCGCTTCACTGCCGATATGGATGAGGCATTAGAACCGTGGGATGTATGGCTTTGTCCAGTTGCCGCAACCGCTGCGTTTACTCACCGTCCCGCTTGGAGTGCAGTTGACATTGATGGCAGATCCTATCCTCATGCAGTGGCAAACGGAGCTTACACCATGCCTTCTAATCTGAGCGGACATCCTGCGGTGGTAATTCCAATTGGACAAACTCAAAATGGTTTACCGATTGGAATGCAAATTGTTGGTAAGCGGTGGCGTGAAATGGAGTTGTTGGCGATCGCAGGAGCGATCGACAAAGTGGTTGGTAGCTTGCAACACCCACCTGGTTACTGAGCATTTTATCCAGTTTCACTTGATGGTCAAGAATACAATCAGTGGTAGGGTGCGTCTGGTTTGAGATGAGCGGATACAGAAAATCAGATGATGACGCACGGTTTTTGGGTGGTGTGTCAATATTAACTCGAATACAAATTTTTTTTCAATTTTTATAGGTAGTATTGCAGTAGGGGTGAGTTAATTGTGCGTTTTTTAAAGTTCCTAAACCCCCATCAGCTTTTCTTGTAATATGGTCGATACTGTTAAATCGGCTAGGCAGATACTCTCCACAAATTTTACAAACTGGCCAGCCTGGTAGAGCCTCTCGGATAAACGCAGATGCTTTGGTTTCTCTAGAAAATTCTTTACTCTGAATTTCACCAGTGTCGGCTTTCTTTGGAATTTTCAAAGTGGCAAATCTTTTATCGCCGGATCTTATTTCTGTGATAACATTCTTTTTATCTATACCTCCTGACAACTTATTAATGACTTCTAAGTAGAAGTCTCTCACTAGCTCTCTAGCTTGTAATGCGTCACTCTTCTTGGCAACAAGTTGTGGAACCATATCATAATTCCAAATTACCCATTCAAAGTCTTTTCTTACCTTTATCAATTTAGACCAGAATTTAGTCTCTTGTAAATGTAAAATTAAACTGACCACCCCATAAAAGGAACCAATTTTTGGCTTTCCTTGTTGAGTATAAAAGTATACCAGTGGATGTAAACCGAGAGATGAAGGATCGCTGCTATTAATTCTTTGAGCCACTTTTTTGCACTGGTTCAGTAGCTCAATAGTTTGCTCGCCTGTTGAATCTTCTCCCAACTGATTATCGGTTGATATGTTATTGACAATATTTATAAATTCTAAAATCAATTCCAGCTTATCCGAAGATGAAAGATTCCCCACAATTGGTACATCTAATGTTTTAATGGGATTTGAAAGTTTGGGCTGAAATATAAGTTGGTGTATTTCTTGCGCTACTGTTTCAATCTCATCCTGTTTTTCTTCAGAGAAATCGTAATTGCTCAACTAGGGGAAAAAATGGAGCCATCAATAGAGAGAGCTTGTTGAATAGATTGATAAGCAGTT
>NZ_JAUBRN010000155.1:0-1341 GCF_036701875.1 Microcoleus sp. MON1_C5
TTTTCACCCTTACCTCTTTTCGGTAGTGTCGCCAGAGGCAATGGCACCACCCCCATACCATCCCCAGCTCGCTTGTTGCATAATAGAGAATGATGTCATGGAATCAGCCGATGCTTTGCCCTCATTGTCAAAGTGCCAAAGGCGTCAAAAATGGACACAGCCAAGGTAAACAGAGCTATCTGTGTCGAAACTGCAATCGTCAATTTCGGGAAAACCCACAAGCTGGGGGATACAGTGCTGAGGTCAAAGATCTTTGCGTCAAAATGTCTCTCAACGGTATGGGATTTCGCGGCATTGAACGAGTCACAGGGATCTCGCACAACAGCGTCATCAACTGGGTGCGCCAAGCTGAAGCCAAAATTGCTGATGAAAACTACTCAATTCCCCAAACGGCTCAAATTGATGAGCTACAACTCAAATTGATGAGCTACAAACATTCGTTGGCTCAAAAAAAACAAGGTCTGGCTCTGGAGTGTCGTGAATAGCCATCAGCCTGGAATTATTAAGTTTGTGGTCGGAGATCGTTCTTTAACGACTTTTATGATCTTGTGGCAAATGATTCGTGGTTGGGCTTGTTTCCTCTACATCACTGACGGTTATTGTGTGTATCCTTGCTTAATCGACGAGTGTGACCATCAGGTGAGCAAAACAGCGATGACGAGAGTTGAAGGAGAAAATTGTCGTCTACGGCACTATCTAGCTCGACTTCACCGCAAAACGTTGTGTTATTCCAAGTCCGTTGATATGTTGTACAAGTCAGTACGCTTACTCATCTACTATCTCAAGCACGGGCGGATTCCTCTTTTGTCTTAATCATTCACCTTTGTGCAACACCCGATCTCGGTTGTTAAACCCCCAGGTGCCTCATATATTTGCCCCCTCACTCCCGCTCGACAATATACAAACCAAAGCTTCTCTGATGTATGAGCTTTTGTTTTAGGTTTTAAACGGAACTTACCCCACACACTCGCTCGCGATAGGTTTTAAACCCCGAGCGCGCGGTCTTTCGGCGTGAGAGCCTTCACCTGATACTTCACGGGGTGACAACGCCATCAAAACGTCCGTATCATAAGGGACATAGCCCTCAAACCCCTCTGAAAAAATGGTAGCTTGTTCCGTCTTATACCAATTTCCTAAAGTTCTGCTACAGATATGGCCTCTAAAATGAATTGCCATCCCGTCAACGAAGCAATGACTTCATTCGTTGGCGTTGCTGATTTATGGTATGAACGACTCAATCTGCAAAAAATGAAATAAGCCTGTCATATCATGTCCGGGTACTTACCCATAATTAAGCCGAAACTGGAACTTGAGGCCACCAGTGAAAGTTTGTTAAACCCC
>NZ_JAUBRN010000156.1:0-1313 GCF_036701875.1 Microcoleus sp. MON1_C5
GTCGCTTTTATCAACAGGGTATACGGGCTGCAACCCTGATTGCGTCTATCTCCTAAACCTCTTTGTCACCCCCCCAGGTTTATGGTTAGTCTGATATGTCCGCGAAGAGCAATCCCGTTATCTTGCTCCCTGTTACCAAAACGAGGTAGCAGTAATATCAATGAGCAGAGCGCCGTCATCTCAACTATTTTACCCTTATTTAAAGATTATCAGCTCGTGGTACTAGGCGATGCCTGAATTCTGTTCAGTAGATTTGGCCAACTGGCTGAGAGAGCAAGATGTGTATTTTTGCTTACGACTCAAACAAATCATTGTATCGAAACCGAAAATATGCTGCAGGCTATGGTTAGATGAGTTACGGATAACGCCCGGAACATCTCTATACTTTCAAAGTGTAAAAGTTAGAAATACTAAGCCACTGGAAGGATTGGATGTTGCCTGCAAATGGAAAAAAAATTATCAAGGATGGACAGTTAACGAGGCCTGGTTTATTCTAACTAACTTAGGTTGTTTACCGGAAGCTATCGCTGCTTATAAGCAACGGATGGGAATTGAGAAAATGTTCCGTGATTGCAAAACAGGAGGCTATAATTTAGAGGGTACAGGGTTAAGAGAATAGCGATCAATTAAAATGATCCTCTTGATTACAATTGCCTATAGTCGTGACATTATTAAAGGTAATATAGTCAAAAAAAAGCATTTACAAAAGTAAATTTTTCGCATCAAGTAACCCCAAATAACTTATCGCAGGCGCAGTACATTCTGGAGTGGCAATGATAGCCAACAGTGCGTTAATTATCTTGAAAAATATGCTGAACCTGTGGAAGAGTTAATGAAGTTAACTCGTAATAAGCGTCACTTTTATCAAAAAGGTCTCAGGACTAGAACCTTGCTCAGGCAAGGTTTATAGCTATATTTGTCACCCCCAGGATCGCAGCACTTGCCCTTAATTTGATGAATCCTAACCGTTTAAGACATTGGTTCGCTCATTGCTGCTACTATACCTCATAGCATGGGAAAGTGCTGTAAATTCCGTGAGATCGCGGATGGCAGCGCTGCATAAATAGGGGAAACTGATAGATAGGTTAAATAAAAATGAGCGAAATAAACAAGGTCGCTGGCAGTTTCAGAAGCTCTGAATCCAAGGCTGTATCTACCCCTAAACTCGCTTTTGGACGGCGCAATATGTTGGCTTTTTTAAGGGAAACGGCTCGATCCTCGGAATACGCAAATTCCCCATCCAAAAGCTTTGTATTCAAGGACTCCAGCATCAATAAAGGTGGATATTTTGTTTCCAGAATTTTGGCTGGGGC
>NZ_JAUBRN010000157.1:0-1285 GCF_036701875.1 Microcoleus sp. MON1_C5
CAGTTGACGTGCCATAACTCATCACCTCTCAACATTATCTTTATTCTATGCAACTTCATGTAAAATTGGTATAACATGATTCTGTTAATGGCGGTCGCCTACACTTGGACCATATTTCAAGGCACTGAAATGAGCGAAAAAGCAGGTACAAAAATATGTATCTCGCCGCTCGGAACCCAGAAAAAAATACCGTAGACGGAGTACATTTGGCGTTGGCGCAAGATGGAGAGCCGTGGGTTGATTATCTCGATCGACATTCTGAATCTGTACAAGAGTTAATGAAGTTAACTCCTAATAAACGTCGTTGTTATCAACGGGGTATACGCGCTGCAAACCAGATGGAGTCTACTTCATAGGCCTCGTTGTCGCCCTCCCAGCTATTCAAACCCAGAATAATCCCGGTTTCATCCAAAAATACGCTTGTTCTTCGGCTCGATATCTTTGATTTTTTCCCAATACTCCTCTCTTAATTTTTGGACTCTTTCTGTCGCGCCTTGGCTACTGTACCAGGTCTTTTTTTATTGGAGTTTAGACTAGGTATAGCAACCGCCAAGGCGGTTAGGCCATAAACTGAGAATAGTCTCTTTTGTTGCGGAGCGATCGCACCCAAAATGCATCAACCCTACAGCTACGATATACGCCAGAAAGTCATTCAAGCTATAAAGCTTGATGGCTTAAAAATTATAGAAGCCAGTCAACTGTTCAACATTAGTCGCAACACGATCACCCTATGGCTGAAGCGACAAGATCAAACAGGAGACTTTCTAGCTTTACCCAATCAGCCTCCGGGTAATGGTCATAAAATCACTGATTGGGAGCGATTTCGTGAGGCAAGCCAAGATTCATGGGGATAAAACGAGCGGTGGAGATGGCGAAACTTTGGGATGGGGAAATTAGCTCACGCACGATCTCGCGGGCTTTGAAAAAAATTGCTTTTACTCGAAAAAAAAGACCTACGGCTATTGTGAGCGGGATGAAATCAAGCGGCAGGCTTTTTTAGTTGAGTTGTCAAGCATACCTCCAGATCAGATTGTGTATGTTGATGAATCAGGTATGGATAACCGAGATCAATATGATTATGCGAGTGAATCAGCGAGGTCAACGGTTCCATGCACTAAAATCTGGGCGACGCCAGGGTCGAGTCAATATGATTGCCGCTCTGTGTAATACCATTTCCCCAAAAGTATGCTATAATAACAATGAGATTTTGGGCGTTGCACAGTTGTGGTATGCTGAGCGCTAACAATCAACGAAAATTTAGCTATGATTTGTCCTGAATGTCAAT
>NZ_JAUBRN010000082.1:0-23143 GCF_036701875.1 Microcoleus sp. MON1_C5
AGAATCAGTTGGCGTGCCATCACTGATGCCCTCTAAACAGTATCCTTATTCTATGCAACTTCATGTAAAATTGGTATCATAGCCAGGACTTTCGCTTTGAGGCTCTTGTTTCAACCCCTGCCGAAATGAGGGTTTAACGTTAAGTTGACACCAATGCCCACAATAATCATCCTCAAATTGTGTTACGCCCCTTTTTCAGCATCTGGAGAGGTATGGCTGGGATGAGGGCAAACAATTTACGATCGCTGGTTAACTGGACTTGGTATGAAATAGCTCATATTATTTTCTCTCCCTCGCCTGAAATAAAATTAGTTGGTAGTGAGGACTTTAACCCTCATAAAACTCGCTCGTACTTCCGTCGTCACTACAAACGTTATAACGGTTATAATACCCGATTTTATATTATAACTGAGACTATTTTCCACGAGTCCGACGCTCTAACTCTTTAATTACTCTCAGAACAAACAGCGACATTAAAGCGCCAATTAATGCCAGTTGCCACAACCCGCATCCGGCCGCAGTTCCTAAAGCTGCTGACACCCAAATAGCGGCGGCAGAGGTGAGTCCGTGAACTTCAACTTTGCCTATTTCCTGTTGATTTTGCCGCAGGATTTCTCCGCCTCCCAAAAACCCAATCCCGGCAGCAATGCCTTGAATTACGCGCGCTACAGCATCTCCTCCGTTTTCATTTTTACCCATTGCCAGCGGCATTAAAACAAACAGTGCAGAACCCATACTAACTAGCATATGAGTTCTCAATCCCGCTGGTTTGTGTCTGAGTTGGCGCTCCCATCCAATAATTCCGCCAACGAACAGGGCTAGGCACAACCTTAATAGTAGGCCTAGCCAATGATCGGGAGACCACAAGTTAGCGATCGACAATGTTTTACTGCAAATAATTAATCCGAAGATTCCAATATTAGCGGAGTACGATGTCCGATCGCAATGTCACTGCCAAATCTTGTTCCGGGCGAATCACGAGCACGTCAACGCTGCGCCGCCCCAACAATACTCCAGCTATAGCGCCGATCCCAGCGCCTCCCAATACTTCTTCCGTGGCGATCGCTTTGTCACCGGTAATGCCTGCTAGTGCTGCTGCTGCTGCTGCACCCAATGCTGCACCTTGCGCTAATGAACCTGTGCCAGCACCTTTTTGGACTCTTTCGCTTCGGGTAATAATTCCCGAATAGCCATCAATCCGATAGCGTTGGCGGCGGCTGATAATTAACTCTCTGGCAACAAATTGAGTACCGATTTGATTGCCTCTTCTGACAGGTTGGAGTGTCCCGACTATCTGGCTGCCTCCGGGGATTAATACTCTGCCTTGAGGTGTGCGGATGTCTCGCGCCACTGTTAAAGTTAAAGGTGCAGTTTCTTCGCGGGTGACAACTATTTTGTCTTTTTCATAGCTAACTGGAATTACACTGCCCGACGGAATTCGGATGCTATCAAATTGTGAAATTCGTTGTTGGGCTTCTGCGGGAGTAGCTACCACCAGCGGCGCGCTGGTTCCAACTGTAATGCCCAGTGCGAGGATCGCTGCTGTTGCTGAACGCCATTTTTGAGAAGTAATCATATAAATTGTCTCCTTGCTGCGGTTTTTGTTTACTTAGGAACGCAATAGTGCTAAATGTGTTTCTTGTTTCGCATTCATCTGATGTTTTGATTATGGCAGGCTGGAATTCTACAAGTTGGGAAGATAAGGTAGATAATCGAAACTTTTAAAATTTGGAAAGATCGAGAAAATGGGCAAGATTGGGAAGATAAGGAGGATAAAGGAGAGATTTCGATTCATCGTCCCCCTTAGCCTCTAATTAGTTAAGGTGAAATTCCCGCACGAAGGCTGGGATCGCCAGGTTAATTGTTGAGAGCGTTTAAAGCTAACAATCCAGCACCGAAAGCTGGTTCGTATCGGGGCGAAATAACCTTAGCCTTTGGGGCGATCGCACTTATGGCCGCTTCAAACCGACCTCGGCAATTTGCCTCGCCGCCCCACACACCTCCTACGATCACAATTTCAAATTCTTCTGTTTGGTTAAATAGCGCTGAAATGGCTATTTTTGTTGCATAGGTTAATTCTGCCACAGCATTATTGATAATGCTGTCAGCGACGCGATCGCCCTCTGCTGCTGCTCCCTCGACAATCGGCGCTAAAGCTGCAATTTCTTTGACTCCCCAACCGCGCCCGTAAACGACTTCTACCAATTCTTCTAGGTTATTGAGGCCTAAATGCTTTTGAAATTTTTCCGCAAGCACGGTAAAATCTTCGCGTCCGTCATAGAACTTCAAAGCAGCTTGCAAACCCTGAAGGGCGATGTTATATCCGCTGCCTTCATCGCCTAAAATATATCCCCAACCGCCGACTCGTTTAGTTTTCCCGTGACGGTTTTGCCCGAAAACAATCGAACCGGTTCCTGAAATAACGGCGATACCCACTGGATGACCTGTACCGCCAGCAAGTGCGATCGCGCAATCGCTGGAAATTACTATATTCCTGGGCAGGAACGATCGGGTTACTGGTAAAGTATTCGTAAACTGCAAGTTCTGCACTACAAATTGCACTATTTCACGATCTTTTGGACGCCCGACGCCTGCTAGTCCCAGACCAATTGCTTCTATGTTGAGATTGCCTACAGCCTCGACCTGAGCGGACAGAACTGCTCGTTCGATCGCCAATTGAATGGATTGTTTGGCTGTCTCAATTCCCAGGGTTTGATAATTTGACGGCCCTGCTTCCCCCCGTCCTAAAACAAGGTGGTTGTCATCCATTAAAAGGCAGATAGTTTTAGTGCCGCCGCCGTCGATGCCGAATACGTAGCTCATGAATAATTTACAGAATAATAGAGCAACCCAGATTAACAGAGATATGTCTATTCTACGCTTTGTACAATCCGATTAAATCGACAGAGCAATGCTAATAATAATTAAACCTAATAATGCTAACCAAACCAGATGGCGCTGACACCAATTTTTGATCGATTGCAGCCCGTTGCCGCTGCTGTAAGGGATCGTCTGTGGCACAAGTGGCTCAGCTCGATCGTGATAAAGCGTGCATTCTTTGGCAAAGGGACGCTGCGGGTAGTTGCAAGTGTCGTCTTCGTGATAAATACAGTTAGTGCACAGAAATTCTTCGGGTTTCGATCGATAAAGAGGGATACCCGGATGACCGAAAGCTTTGAGAGGGATTTTGCAGTGCGGACAGGCGAGCGCTCGGGCGTCTACAGGTTGGTGGCAGCGGGGGCAATCAGGCATAGACAGCAGGGTTATGGGGTAAGGTGGTGGGTAGGCTCATTAGGGGGTTTTCCGAACGCCGATTAGCGCGATCGGCTCGCCATCAGGCGGCTTGATGCTCCAAAATAGAAAGGTAGGTGTGCGCTGATGTAACTTTAAGTTTACAGATGGTTTCGCAGCGACAGCAGGCTACCTGAGCCGATCGGGTATGAAAGGGCAAACATTAGGAAAAATCTATGGATAACAATAGCAACTTACTCAAACAACTGGTAATGCTGGGCATTGGTACTACCTCCCTGGTAGCCGAGAAATTGCAGGAAGCTAGCGAGCAATGGGTCAAAGATGGCAAAATCAATCCCGAGCAAGCCAAAACCTTTGTCGATGACATGACGGAGCAGCTCAAGTCTGAGCAGGGCAATTGGGATACGCAGTTGCAGCGGCAATTGCGGAATATTCTCCAAGATATGGGAGTCCCCCGACAGTCCGAAATGGATGAGTTGCGCGGAAGGCTCGATCGTTTGGAACGTCAGATGCGAGATTTAGAAAACCGTAACTGGCGCTGAGTTCGATCCTCTTCGAGGGCTTCGCTAACGCCCGCGAGGAGTTCGCTGTTATCTTGTGATAAGATTGTCACCCGAAGCCAGAAGGCTAAAAAAGGCACTCATGTAGAAGCCATTTATGTAGAATTACAAACATTCTGACTTCATACTTTTGCCTTGAAAATTATCTGGTATCTGCCGTTTTTTGGTGGAAAAGTTCAGATAAAATTGGCTATTTCTTGTTGTTGTAGATGTCTTAGATATCTAAGATATCGCGGTTAAAAGTATCAGGAGGATTAATTTTGCGAGGAGTTCTAGTCAGCTTGGGGGTAATGCTGGTTTGCTTTTTGTTTTTGATAGTCGCTCAAATGGGCGGTTCTGGGTCCCAAGCAGTTGCAGCCGAATTGAACAATCTTTTACCCGAGACTGCTATTGAGAAGTTGTCAGCGCAGTCTTTGAATGAGAATAGCTTGCTAGTAGCGGATGCTACTTTACCGAAGGTACCAGCTACTATCGCTGGCAATAACATGACTGATAATACTGAGAAAACTGTCACCACCGATTCCGGTCTGAAATATGTTGAATTGAAAGAGGGTAATGGGGCGACTCCAAAAACCGGGCAGACGGTTGTCGTGCACTACACTGGAACTTTGGAGGATGGCACGAAGTTTGACAGTTCTCGCGATCGCAATTCTCCTTTTCAGTTCAAAATTGGCGTAGGTCAAGTAATTAAGGGTTGGGATGAAGGTGTCGGTACGATGAAAGTTGGAGACCGCCGCAAGTTGATTATTCCCCCTGAACTCGGTTACGGTGCTCGCGGTGCGGGCGGGGTGATTCCTCCTAATGCTACGCTGATTTTTGATGTGGAATTGTTGAAAATCGCTGGCTAGGTAGCTCAATCTAATTCAACGTAAAACTTTTACGGTGTTTAGAAACCCGGTTTTTTTTAAGAAACCGGGTTTCTGTGTAATAAGCTGTTCCGCATTTAAGTTGTATTTTTCAGGCGGGCGAGACGCCCACCCCACAATAATTTCATCAAAGTTGACTGTAAAATTTAGCTGCACCTGGGCTTATTAAGTCTGGTAAATTAACCACAATATTGGTAGTGGCAGGTTTCACCAACCATCTTCCATTCACCTCGACAATATCTATAAACCCGCCGCCACTTAATCGACCCAACTTTATAACTGCCAATTCAACTGACATAATATATAGCAATTCCTTGCAGGAGTCGTAAACTTTTACCCCACCCCAACCCTCCCCTTATCAAGCGGAGGGAGTAAGAAATTCACAAATGATGCGAAGATTGCTATAAGCCCTGGTGGATTTACGATCGCTTCGGAGATGCCAGATTGCGAAAGCAGGTATATTGGGCGTCAAATAATAGTTTGATAATTCCTGTGGGGCCGTTTCTGTGTTTGGTAATAATTACTTCTGCAATTCCGCGATCGGGCGAATCAGGGTTATAGTATTCATCGCGGTATAGCATAATTACTAAATCTGCGTCTTGCTCGATCGATCCGCTTTCTCTCAAATCAGACATCATCGGCCGCTTGTTTGTCCTCGCTTCCACACCCCGACTCAACTGAGATAAGGCAATAATCGGCACGTTGAGTTCGCGGGCTAAACCTTTAAGACTTCTGGTAATTCGAGATAGTTCTTGCACGCGGTTGTCGCTGGTACCTTCCATTAATTGCAGGTAATCTAGCAAAACTAATCCTAGGGTTCCGCCTTGTTCTGCTTGGAGGCGGCGGACTTTCGATCGTATTTCTGTGACGGTAATATTGGGAGTATCGTCAATAAACAGCGGTAGTTCTGATAAATTGCCAATGGCTGTGCTGATTGGTTCCCATTCGTTTTGACTGATTCTACCCGATCGCAAGCGGTTGCTTTCTATTTTGGCTTCGCTGGACAGGATGCGCTGCACTAGCTGTTCTTTCGACATTTCTAAGCTGAAAACGGCAACCGGCAATTTCTGCAGTCCAGCGGCGATGTGGTGGGCGATATTGGTACAAAAGGCCGTTTTGCCCATCGCCGGTCTAGCTGCAACGATGATTAAATCCGATCGCTGAAAGCCTCCTGTCATGGCATCTAAGTCATAAAAGCCGCAGGGAATACCGGGAAGTGTCAGGCCTTCATTGCGATTTTCTAGGTCTTGAAATGTTTGGTTTAATGTTTCACCGATCGATACTAAATCCTGTTGCGGGCGTTCTTGAGTTATGCTGAAAATTTCTTGTTCGGCGCGGTCTAAGACTGTTTCTAGTGGTGTTGCCGTCTCGTAACCTAATTGTACTATGTTGTTGCCAGCTTCGATTAATTTGCGGCGCTGATATTTGTCTTCAACTAAAACTGCATATTGGTCGATGTTGACTGCAGAAACTGTGCGATCGACTAATTGTGCTAATTTAGTTAGTCCTCCTACTTGCTCTAACTGGTTGCGATCGGTTAGCGCAGTTGTTACCGTCATTAAATCGGTAGGTTGACCCTGTAAAAATAGCCCTAATGCCGATCGATAAATGACTTGATGAGCGGTGATGGCAAAAAACTCCGGTCGCAGCAGTTCGGCAATTCGGGAAATAGCTTCGGGGTCAATTAAAATCCCGCCCAAAATTGCTTCTTCTGCCTCTATATTTGTCGGCATCAAATCGCTCATTAGTCAATATTTCTCAGTCATTAGTTATTAGTTGCCAGTTATTAGTCGTCAGTTCTCAATCTGTAAGGAAGGCGTCACTCACTTCGCAAGTTAGCAGTGCTTAGTTGTTAGCTAATGACTAATGACTAACAACTAATGACTGATGACTGATAACTCTTAATTACATCGGAACAACTTGAATATCAACTTCGGCGGTAACTTCTGCGTGTAGTTTGATTTCAGCTTTGTATGTACCAGTTTGGCGAATTTCGGGCAGAGTGATGCCGCGCCGATCGACTTCTTGACTGGTAGAGTTGAAAATCAGTTCTGCTACTTCTTGGTTGGTGACAGTACCAAAAATCGCGTCTGCTTCGCCAACTTGCTTGGAGATGATGAAAGGCCCAGCCGATTGGAGGGCGGTTTTGCGGACTTCAGCTTGCTGCTTGAGCTCTAGCTGGCGCAGTCTTTCTTCTTCACGGCGGCGCTCTGCTTGCTTCAGAATGCCCGGAGTGGCTTTAAATCCCATTCCTTGGGGTACTAGGTAGTTGCGGGCGTAGCCCGGGGCTACTTCTACTACGTCGCCAGCTTTACCGAGTTTGCTGACATCTTTATTTAAAACTAATTGGACGCGCTTGGCCATGATCGTGGGTTGTGGGATTTTAACTGCAACTTTTTATAATAGCGAAGTTTGAGGGGCGATCGCAAGGAAGTTCGGCAACGGATTATTTAACGGATGTAACGGATATAACGGATGTAACCGATGGATGTTGAGATTCGAGGTTCGAGATTCGAGGTTCGAGGGAAGAAACAGGGATAATATTTTTAACGGGCAAATTCAGTTTGAAATTACGCAAAACGGGGGTGCTGTAATGAGCCAAATCAACTACAGTGCAATGTCTTACCGAGCACTCAGGCTTTATTTTCAAGGCGCTTGGCGACGATCGATCGCGCTACAGTAGCAACTAACTCAGTCGGCTCGATCGGCTTGGCTAAGTGTTTGTCAAATCCGGCTTGCAAAACTTGGCGCTCGTTCGCTTCTCCAGCATAGGCCGTTAAGGCGATCGCCAACAACTGCCGATACTCAGGCGCAAGCTGAGTGCGGATGCGATCGATCAACATATACCCATCCATATGCGGCATTCCAATGTCGCTGACGAGCAAATCCGGCGCAGTTTGTTCGATCGACTCTAGCACCTCAGCAGCAGATGACAGGGAAATCACCTCTGCACCCGCTTCCTCAAGCACGAAAGCGACAAAATCTCGCGAGTCAGGCTCATCATCTACCACCAAAATTCTCAATCCAGCTAGCGGCAAGGATGAGAGCTCGGGAGGAGCAGCCCCATGACGTTCTTCCTCCTCCTGCCTTCTAGAATCATCATTTAAAAGCGGTAATCTCACCGTAAACGTCGCTCCTTGACCTTCTCCGGCGCTTTCTGCAAACACCGTTCCGCCGTGAAGTTCAGTGAGTTGGCGGACGATCGCCAATCCCAATCCCAAGCCGCCAAATTTGCGAGTTGTAGCGCCATCTTCTTGTCGGAAATGGTCAAAAACATAAGGCAAGAAATTGGGAAGAATTCCTTTACCAGTGTCTATGACTTGAATTTGAGCTTGGCCTTCGATTTGCATTAATCGAACTTCAACTCGACCGCCTTCGGGCGTGAATTTCACCGCGTTTGACAGCAAATTCCAGACAATTTGCTGCAAGCGACTTGTATCGCCGAGAATTTGCCCGACATCGGGATTTAAAATTGTTTGAATTTGAACTTTTTTGGCTTCGGCTGCTAATTGCACGGTTTCCAAAGCAGACATGATAATGGTTGCCACATTCACCGGAGCGACATTCAATCTGAGTTTCCCTTGCAGAATCCGAGACACGTCAAGCAAGTCTTCGATTAGTTGAGATTGTAGTCTGGCGTTACGCTCGATCGTCTCAAAAGCCTTGGCACTTTGACTCGCGTTCAGCTTGCCACCGACGAGCAGTTGCGACCAGCCTAAAATCGGATTCAGGGGCGATCGCAACTCGTGAGAAAGCACCGCCAGAAACTCGTCTTTAATGCGGTTAGCTCGCTCGGCTTCCGCGCGAGCAGTTTGTTCTAATTGCAGAACCATATCGCGCTCGGTTTCCACTTGTTTGCGCTCTGTAATGTCGATAACAGAGCCGATATAACCCTCAAATTGTCCGCTTTCGGAAAATCTGGGAGCAGCCGCATCGATCGCCCAAGAATATCCGCCATCCTTGCGCCCGACGCGAAATTCTACGCGGTAAGGTTCCTGGCGTTCGTTGGCTGTCAAAAATGCTTTTTTGACCTGTTCTCGGTCTTCTGGATGCGCCGCGTTTACCCAACCGAATCCCAAACCAGTTTCCTCTGTTTGACCTGTGAATTCATACCAGCTTTCGCTCAGGAAAGTGCAATAGCCTGTGGAGTCTGTTACCCATACCATAAAAGGAGCGTTGTTAGCCATATTGCGGAATCGTTCTTCGCTTTCTTGCAGCGCTGCTTCGGCTTGTTTGCGTTCTGTGATATCCCGACAGACAACCACTCCGCCTTTGATTTCGCTGCTAGTATCAACTACCGGATAACCGCTGATACTGATCCAGCGACCTTCGGAATCTTCGCGGCGGACAAATACCTCTACATCATTGACATATTCACCTTTGATTGCTCTGGCTAGAGGTAGTTCAGCGTTGGGGAAAAGGGTTTTTTTGTCATGCAAAAATAGTCCGTAGGTGCTCGACCATTCCTCATAGGATTTTTCATTCGATAGCGGACCGAATATCCCCAGGGCAGCTCGGTTAAACAACACCAACTCCCCTTGTTGGTTGGCCAAAATCAAACCATCACCAATGCTGTCAATAATTACTTGCAATAACTTAGTTTGTTCTTGCATGGCGACTTCTGCTTGTTTGCGATTTGTGATGTCGCTGGAGATGCCAATCAAGCCGATGACTTCTCCCGCCTGATTGCGGTAGGGAGCTTTCATTACCAGAAAGGTCCGAATGCCATCGTGAGATTCTTCGAGGACTTCTGTTTGTCCAGATTCCATAATGCGCCGATCGTTTTCCGTGACTCTGGCTGCAAGTTCTACTACTGGGTATAAATCGATATCGCGACCACCAATTACTTCAGAAGCAGGTTTGCCCATTATTTCCAGCGTGGCTGGATTTGCATAAATAATCTGTCCTTCTCGATTTTTGACAAAAATTGGCGTGGGCGCTGACTCGTTAATCACATTCAAAATCGCATTTTTTTGCCGCAGTTCTTCTTCTGTGTGTTTGCGATCGCTAATATCGCTCCAATAAGCCGTAAGTCCTTCGGCCGCAGGATAGGCGCTCACTTCTATATACATCTGGAGCGAGGGCGAATACTCTTCAAACTTGACAGAAACTTGCTCGTTAACGACTCGATGGAATTCTTGATATGTCCTCGAATTGGATTCTCGCTCGGCGGGGAATACCTCCCAGATCGATCGACCTAGCAAGTCCGATCGAGAGCGAGAAAGCAGTTTTTCTGCTGTGGCATTAACGTAGGTATAGCGCCATTCTGAATCGAGCGCCATAAAGGCATCGGTAATACTTTCTAGAATATTGCTGACTTGTTGGTTGGCCGCTTGCAGCGCAAGTTCAGCGTTTTTGCGCTCGGTGATGATTTCGCAAAAAATCATGATGCCGCCAATCTCATTGGTGTTGGTTCGCCAAGGATGAATTTCCCAGCGCACCCAGTCGATCAAGCCATCAGGGCGGGGAAACTGATCTTCTTGGCAGATTTCGACTTCTCCCGCCAGACAGCGCTGGTGGACTTGTTTAAAACGATCGGGCAAATTGGCAAAGATGTCGTAGTGCGATCGGCCCACAATGTTTTGAGTACCGAGCCCGTAACTTGACAGCCAGCGGTCGCTCACCAGCATATACCGCATCTGGCGGTCAAACATCGCCACTCCCGCAGGCGAATGTTTGACGAACAGCCGCAGTTGTTCTTCCTGCTGCCGCAACCGATTCTCCGATTGTTTGCGATCGCTGATTTCTTTGAAAAGTATGGCGACTTGTCGGCTCTGTGGCTCAGCAGTGCGGAACGCCAAAACATCGAACCAGCGGTTCATGACTTTCGAGCCATGCTCGAAGCGCAGGGGTTCCCCCGTCAGCGCGACTTTGCCGTAAATCTCAAACCAATAATCTTGGATATCCGGAACGAGCTGTCGCACCGTTTGACCCACAGGTTGTTCTAGTCCGGTTTGTTTCAAGAAGGCCGGATTGACTTCCAAAAAGCGGTAATCGATCGGCTTTTCGTTTTCGTCAAACAGCATTTCGATGACGCAAAAACCTTCGTCTAGGGACTCAAACAAAGTGCGATAGCGTTCCTCGGAACGGCGCAAAGCAGCAAGAGCTTGTTTGCGATCGCTAATATCCATAAACGCCGCCACACAGCCGCGAACGGCGCCTTGTTCGTCAAATAACGGCACCGCATTCACCAACCAATCAAAGGCCACCCCGTCCTCGCGCACCATTTGAATTTCCACATCTCGCACTTCGACGCCGGAAGCCACGGCTAGTTGCATGGGGAGTTGTTCTCCCGGAATTTCCTGTCCGTTGCGGAGTCGTCTAAAGGGAAGGACTGCCGCTTGCTCTCCGATTCCAGAAACATTGGTATCGGGCGACACTTTCAACATCGACTGGGCAAACCGGTTAGCGCGAATTACTTGACACTGTGGGTCGTCGGCGATCGTAATACCGACAGGTACAGCATCAAGTATCGATTGCAGTTCATTAATTCGTCGCTCTAATTCTTGGTTGAGCCGTTGAATTTCTTTTTTGGTAGCTTTGCGTTCGGTAATTTCATGCACCGTCACATTCACGCCCAAAACGCGATCGTCCTCGGCTTTCAGCGGATAGAGACTCAACAGCCAATCCTGTTCGACTCCTGGCTGTGCTGAGTTCGTCCCGCGAACTTCGAGCTGTTGAAGTGGTATTTTAGTTTCAATAACTTGTCGGTAAAGCGGCTCTAAATCATCTGCCATTTCTGGCAAGATTTCGCGCAATGTTTTGCCGATGTGGGCGGCGGCTGGAACTCCGTTAATTTCTGCTAGCCGATCGTTGAGGCGGACAAACCGCAACTCGGTATCTATAAAGCAAAGTCCGATCGGCGCACTAGCATAAATTGCCTCGATTTCTGCTAGTTGTTGGTGTGCTGTTTGGGCTTGTTGAATAAAAACAGCCCGATCCGCCTTCTGCTGAGTCACATCTTGAAAATAAACGGCAAGCCCCGATGGGATTGGATAGGCTCGTACCGCATACCAAGCATTGAGCGGTGGATAAAAAGATTCAAAACTAACTGTAACTTGGAATGTGGCGGCGTGGCGATATTCCTGCTCAAACAAACTGCCAACTGATTCGGGAAACTCTTCCCAAATCCTGCGGCCAATCAAATCTTTCGAGGGTCGATTCAGCCACCGTGCCGCTTGCGAATTGAGGTAGGTAAATCGCCAGTCTCGATCCAAAGCAAAGAACCCGTCCGAAATACTTTCGAGGGTGTCTGAGAGTTGTTGCGCGGGCGCGTTACAGACTGGTTCGGGCTGAGGTTGAGCGATAGGAGTGAAGGTTGTTACTACCGCATAGGGAGTCGATCGATCTCCCTGAAATAAAGGTTGAGAATTGAGCGTCAACCAAATCAATTCTCCCTGTGGCCGATCGAAGCCCATGATGACATTTAAACATGGTTGCCCGGTTTGCAGCGCCACCATCGCCGGATGTGTGTCGCCGGGAAAATCCGAGCCATCTTCACGCAGAGTCTGCCACCGACTGTTGATTGAAGTGCATAAGAGCATCTGTTGTGCTGTCATCCCCAACAGATCCTGGGCGTGAGAATTGCACCCCTGAATGCTACCATCTGCCAATTGCAGAACCATCCCTACATCAGTTGGCCAAGGCGCGGCTGGGTAGAACGCTTTGTTAGAATCCGTTGAAACAGAGGGGTCGATTTTTGCTTGGGGTTCAGTATTGCGGGGGTTTTGCATCGGTTTCTAACAACGCTTATTTTACTTTGGGCAAAGCCAATCGCGCTCAATAATAGGGAAATAACCAGAGGAACTTTTGATTGGAGCAGGGTGACACTTCAAACCTAAGATGGATGTCGATCGTTGTGCGGTAATATCGATCTCTAGACAATTTATTTTATCGTAGAGTCCCACGTCTGAACCATTTGCGGGATTCAGCACAGGCGACGAGGAATTTTCTGGCTGTTTCAAATGCCAGGTTAGTCCATCTCATTATTTTTCGCGTGGCTGCATATTACCAATGGCTGTTGCTCGTTTTCGGGTGCGAACAGATGGCACTTGTGCACAGATAAATAAGTGGATGAAGCTTGAAAATACATAAGGTCTCTCTGGGAGCGAATGAAACGAAGCAATCACTCTTGTTATGCCCGCCTTACATTCTGTTACATTGTAAACTTTATTTGCGCCTACCTACTTAGAAACCCCGTTTCTTCGTGTAAATCTAACCGGAAATTTAGGCAAGATTTTGTTCGTCTCAACGGTAAACGGGCGCTCGCATTTACCTCAATACAGGGTCGCCTGCTTCCTCCAGTCCCAACGTTTGTGTCACGTTTGCCGTTCATCCCACAAACTTAATCATATGCACATATTCACAGCCGCCGATCGCACCTATATTCTGGGGTTAGCAGCACTTCTCAAGTCTGTAGATCTCAATGTTAGCCAATGTGGGGAGCAGCCTGTAAAAATTAGCATTGTATCTACTAGGATAGATGCACAGCAAAAGGAACAGTTACAGAATTGCTGCAAATACAAGATTGAATGGCAAGAATTGCAATCTAATTACGACCAACTTCTTTCGATATCAGGTTCTAAACTTCCTTACGTTAAATTGGAGCCGCGAAAATATACCAAGGAAACAGAAAGGCTGATTTGGCTCGACAGCGACACGATCGTTCTGGGGAGCTTAGAGCCGCTGTGGAACCTAGATTTTCAAACTCTGCCGATAGCAGCCGCAGCCAACGTCTGGGGAAATCCCAACCATTATCAAGATCTAAACCCTTATTTCAATAGTGGTGTTTTAGTTTACAACATGAAGCTTTGGGAGGAAGAGCAACTGTCCGAAAAGTTGCTCCAAAACGCTAGAACCCACGTTTGGGGCGATCGCGATCAAGGTGCATTAAATTCAGTTTTAGTGGGAAGGTGGAAGCAATTAGATCAAATATGGAACAGCCACAAGAGTGATGATAGGTCAAGTAAAGTCATTCACTTTATGTCAAGACCGAAACCGTGGGAAAGCTCCGCCCCCAATCAATTATGGCTCGATATGTTGTCTCAGACACCGTTTAAGGACGAACTTAAAAAAATTCCCCATAAGTTTAAGGGGCTGTCGAGCTTTCAGGTAAAATACAAAAGACTTGACCGATGGTTGAGCGAACCAATACTCAAGTTTAAGAGTTATCTGAAGAAACAAAAACTTTAAGGTCAAAATTGGTCTTTCATACCGCGCAATCGAGCGAATGTTTGCACTGGATCGCGGGTGTTGGCGGCTGATTGGATCTGGGGAGAATCCCAGCGCAAAAATGGGTTTGTGCTTTTTTCGATGCCGATCGATGATGGTATTGTAGGTTGCGATCGACTCCGCGCTTCCTTGACTTCGGCGAAGCGCTGCTGTAAATCGGGATTGTCGCCATCCACACTCAAGGCAAATTGCAGGTTGTTCAGCGTGTATTCGTGGGCGCACCAAACTCTGGTATTGTCCGGCAAGTTTCGCAGTTGTCCCAGAGAGGCTAACATTTGGGCGGGAGTGCCTTCTTTGAGCCGGCCGCAGCCTCCGGCAAATAAGGTGTCGCCGCAGAACAATTCGCCGATTTCGCTGGGGTTGCTGGGGGGGAAATAGTAGGCGATGTGAGCTTTTGTGTGGCCGGGTACGAAGAAGACTTCGGCGGTTCTGTTGGCGAAAGAAACTCGATCGCCAGCTTGTAAAAACACTTGCTGTCCGGGAATTCTGCCTCTATCTTCTGCGCCCCCGTAAACTTTAATTTGGGGAAAGCGATCGATCAGTTCCTGATTGCCGCCGATGTGGTCGCGGTGGTGGTGGGTATTGAAAATTGCGGTTAATTCGGCTCCGAGTGCTTGCAGTTGCTCTACTACTGGCTGCGATCGCGCTGGATCGACGACGGCTGCTGTGTGGCTATCGGGGTCGTGCAGCAAGAAAATGTAATTGTCGGACAGTACCGGAAGCCGATAAACCTGCATAGAAAGGTGCCTCTCTAGGAAAAATATTATATAATTAAATTAGTTCTGAACGCTATCCGAAAGCTGATTGCAGATTTATTAAGTCCGCGTATCTATCTTGGGAAGTAAAACTCTGATACGTTATTTATGCTGTTGAGCCAAGTGATTTACGGTCGGGTACGCACCATTTTTGGGTCAATAAGTGCAATCGGCTTTAATTATTTTAGCATACAAGCGATCGAAGAATAAATGCGAACATCTCACAACAAATCGAACTTAACAATTTCTCAAAAAGTCGATCGGATTGTAGCGTCTGGTAAGATCACTCGCCGGGAACACTTAGTTTTGACTTCGGCTATCCTATCAGATGATAAAATTTCAGAAGAGGATCGACATCAGATTAATCGGATATTTGATTATATCCAAATTGGTCGCCTCAAGTTTATCGATTGAACAGAAAGACTTGCACAGTCAGCATCTATCTGGAGTATAAAAAGCGTTGTTTAGGAGTGCGATCGTTCTGTCCCGCACAGCAAAGCCTATATATTTCGCTTGAATTCTCCGGCTCACGCCTAGTGTGAAAGCGTCTGATGTGGCAGTCTCAAGTTAACAAGGCTCTTGGCAATCCCAGCTACAAAAACAGGCAGAAGAAAATGAGTGCAGACAAACCAACTATTTTGGTGACGGGCGGAGCTGGATATATTGGCTCTCACGCGGTATTAGCGCTGAAAAACGCCGGTTACGGTGTGGTGATTTTGGATAATTTAGCTTACGGTCACCAAGATATAGTAGAGCAGGCTTTGCAGGTGGAGTTTATAGTTGGCGATACGAGCGATCGCACTCTTCTCGATAACCTGTTTGCTACGCACAAAATTGATGCGGTAATGCACTTTTCTGCATACGCTTACGTGGGCGAATCTGTTACCGACCCAGCTAAATATTACCGCAACAATGTCATCGGTACTATTACCCTTTTGGAAGCAATGCTCGCTGCTGACGTGAAGAAATTTGTGTTTTCTTCTACTTGCGCGACTTACGGCGTACCGCAGAAAATCCCGCTCACAGAAGACCACCCACAAAACCCGATCAATCCCTACGGTGCTACTAAGTTAATGGTAGAACGGATTTTGTCGGATTTTGACGCTGCTTACGATTTCAAGTCTGTTTGTTTCCGCTATTTTAACGCGGCTGGAGCCGATCCGAACGGGTTGTTAGGAGAGGATCACAATCCAGAAACTCACCTGATTCCGCTGGTGTTGTTCGCTGCTTTGGGGAAACGAGATTCGATCGCGATTTTTGGCACGGATTACGATACTCCTGACGGTACTTGCATCCGGGATTACATTCACGTTAACGATTTGGCATCCGCTCACATTTTGGGATTAGAATATTTGCTAAATGGTGGCAAATCTGATTTCTTTAATTTGGGCAACGGTGGCGGGTTTTCGGTGAAAGAGGTAATAGAAACGGCTCGCCAAGTGACGGGAAAAGAGATTAAGGCTGTTGAGCGTGAACGGCGTCCGGGCGACCCTCCTGCTTTAGTTGGTAGCAGCAAAAAGGCGATCGAAACCTTGGGTTGGTCTCCTGAATATCCCGACATTAAGAACATTATCTCCCATGCTTGGCAGTGGCACCAAAAACGCCACTCGCAGGCAGAACTATAAAGATAGAAGGCAGAATTAAAATTTTAATTCTGCCTTCTATCTTTACAGGAAATGAGTTAAAATACAATATTTTTTAGGTGCTAATTGAATTGGGAAATGAAAGAAAGTTTACCACCCATTTATTTTTATATTCCCAAAAGCCAGTGGCCTGTAGGAGATATGCCACAAATCCCCGAGGAATACGGCGACTGGATGAGTTCTTGGAACAGCAGGTACGGCCGAGGAAAGTATGACTGGACATTGCAAACTTATCTTTATTTGAAAGCAGATGGGTTGTCATGTAAACTAATAAATTTTGTGCCGAAGGAAGGAATTGTAATTTCCCATCGAGATTTTTGGTCGGACAACTTAAAACCATCTTCAAAGTTGTTGATTGTTTGTATAAAAGTAGATCGAGAACCTCACCCATATGCTCAGTTACAAGTTGTGCAAAATAATCAAGATGAATTGTTAAAGCGATCGCAATTTTTGTGGCAGAGTTATCCCCTGAGATCTTGGCTGCAATCCAAGTTAATTCCGCGCGATCGCAACCGGGGCGCTCGTTTTGAAAATGTTGCTTTTTTCGGCATTTTAGACAATCTAGCTGCTCAATTGCAACAACCACAGTGGGAGGAACAACTCAGTGCTTTGGGTTTGCGGTGGGAGGTGGTAAAATGCGATCGCTGGCATGACTACAGCGAAGTTGATGTAATCGTCGCTGTTCGGAGTTTTGAGGGCAGTAACACTTTTGACTCGAAACCAGCATCGAAATTGATTAACGCTTGGCACGCGGGAATTCCAGCCATTTTGGGGCGGGAATCAGCCTATCGCCATGAACGCAAAAGTGAACTTGACTACATAGAAGTAGCTTCGACAGAGGAGGCTATTGCTGCTCTCTTTCGTCTGAAAAATGATTTTAATTTGCGCCAAGAAATGGTAAACAATGGGAAGATCAGAGCTCAGGAAATGGGTAATACTAAAATTACTTCCCAGTGGCGTAATTTTTTGACAAACGTAGCTGTTCCTGCCTATTACCGCTGGTGTATGGCATCACTGGCGCAGCAGCAAATATTTTTGATGCGTCGCTATCTAATTCTGAAAGCGAACCGCGTACAAAGCCAGCTAAATCAACTTTTATCTGTCAAATCACCATGAAAATTTGCTATTTTATCCAAACGCATCAAAATCCTCACCAAATTTATCGACTGGTTCGTACCATTAAGCGAGCGAGTCCTGATGCTCTAATTCTGATTAATCACAACTTTAATCGATGCGATTTAGGATTGACCCCACTTCAAGATTTGTCAGATATACATTTATTGCAAAATCAGGAGTATTTAATCCGAGGTGATTTTTCTTGTCAAGTTCAACCATACTTAAATGCAGTTAACTGGTTGTTTGAAAACAATTCTGATTTTGACTGGCTCATCAATCTGACTGGTCAAGACTATCCGACTCAACCCCTGTCAGAAACTGAAAACTTTCTCGCGAACACAGATTGCGATGGTTTTATCAGCTATTGGGATATTTTTGCTGACCAAATACCTTGGGATCGAGACAAGGGTTTTAAGCGGTATTATTGTATTTACTGGCGAATGCCAGGGAAATCGAGCTACCTTTTTTTGAAAAATTTTCAGCAATTGTCGCTGGTAAAAAAAAGGACTTGGCTGAAATTTTATTTGACTTATGGGCCACTGGTAGGGATACCGTGCCGCTCGACTCCATTTAACAATGAATTTATTTGCTATGGGGGTCGGGCGTGGTATACTCTTTCTCGAAAGTGCGTTGAATATATCAAAAATTTTGTTGACAGTTGCCCAGATTTTGTTGCCTACTATCAAGGAACCGTCGTACCTGAAGAGTCTTTTGTACAAACTATATTGGTGAATAGCAAAACTTTTAATTTGGTGAATGACGATCGGCGCTACATTGATTATAGAGGAGCAGTTGCTGGTTCTCCCCGCACGCTGACCATTCAAGATTATACCACAATTACTAATGGCAATTTCCACTTTGCTCGCAAATTCGATATGAACCAAGATGCTGAAATTATGGACAAGCTAGATGCGTTGATTTTTAATTGAGTTAATGCCCTACTCTGGAACCACTCGGGAGCATCTCAATGAAAGCAGCCCAGCTATAAATTGGAGTTTTGAGGCAGGAGGCAGGAGGCAGGAGGCCGAAGGAAAGAGTCAGAAGCAAGGAGCCAGAAGAAGTGTTTTTACAAATATGAGATGCTCCCAACCACTCAAACAAATAATACTTAATTTTTGATTTAATTATTATAGGGCGTTGGTTACCGCCACGCAGAGAGAAAAGTGAAATTAGAAACCAAGGGATTTATCACTATTTTAACCGGTCTTTACTCTTTCCAGGATTGCGTTCATTTTCTGGCGTCTGTCAGGAAGTTTCACCGCGAACCCATTATTATTTTAATAGATAGAGTCCCTCTAATTTTATATCCTTTACTTCTGGTGTTTGGAAATGTCATATTGAAACCTGCACCCTCTCACGAAAATCCTGTTTTAGCGTCGCGGCTAGCTAAGCTGGCTTTGTACGGGGAATCTCTCTTTGAGAAAACTATTTATATGGATTGTGATATTTGTTTGCTGTCGCCAATAGATGAGGTTTTTGATTTTCTTGACGGGGTGGATTTGTTGGTGACGGAAGATGTGCAGCCTGCGATTGCTAAAGCGGCAAATTTATTAAGAGTGAAGCAGAATATTCTGTCAACTTTGCAGTCTGTCGGGTTGCCGCTAAATGAAAATAGCATTCAATACAATGGTGGATTTATCGCTTTTACGAAAAGCAGTAAAACTCAGGAATTGTTCACAAACTTTAAGAAATATTTTGATATGGTAGTGGCGCATCAAAATGTGCTACTGTTAAAAGACCAGGGCGCTTTTGCGGCGGCTGTTGAATCGGTGAAACCGAAAAGGGCAACTTTGTCCCCGGTTTACAACTACTTGGATAAGTGGAAAGATGTTTATACGATCGACAAACCGATTAAAGTAATGCACTGCACTTATCCTTACCGCCCTCAGTACGCGAAGAACGTGACGCGATCGCTGTTTACTAGAATAGTCGATCGCACGGCTAAAATATTTTTACCAAATCAACTTAACAATCCCTGGCGTTTAAAATAATTAAAGTTTGTTGGCAAACTGCATCAAAAACAACAAATTTCCGCCCACAATTAAAATAAATTAGCCTCAACATATCCGAAAATTTACTTAGAAGAATTATTGCTGGTTTGAATAACAGTCTTGGGTTCATCACCGTGTTTTTTTTTACCAAAAGACGCGTTGCCACCCTTTTCCCTGGTTAAAAACCCGGTTGCTTTGGTCGGGAGTGCGTGAGTCCCCATCGCCTTGACAAAAGCTCGGTTAAGCAGGAAAATCAAACAAATGTTATAAACAAAATACTTAGTGAAAGTTTCATTAGTAGTGAGCGATTTGTCAGGAGCAGGTGCAATTCGTGCTTTTTTCTTAGCTCAAGTCTTGATAGAGCTTAAATGTGATGTAGAAGTTGTTGGATTTCAGTTTGGCAAGGAATTGTATGCTATTCCTCCCAGAGATATCCCGGTATGTGCAATACCGGGTAAAAATTATCCGGGGTTTTTGATGGATGCTCAAAAACTTTGGAAAAAAATAGATGGGGATATTATTTATGCAGTCAAACCTAAACCTACAAGCTTTGGGTTATCACTGCTAAAAAAACTGGCGACTCGCCACTCTATAATTCTAGATATAGACGACTGGGAACTGAGCTGGTACGGCGGAGATGAATGGAAATACCGTCCTTCTTTTAAACAACTTTATCGAGATATTTTTAAACATAATGGTCAATTGAGAGAACCAGATAATCCCCTCTATGTAAAGTGGATGGAAAGTCTCATCCACGGTGCTGATGCAGTCACCGTTCATACTGAGTTTTTAAAACAGCGTTTTGGTGGTGTATATTTGCCTAATGGTAAGGATACTGCAATGTTCGACCCTGCTAAATACAATCCTGAATTGAGCAGACAGCGTTACGGCTTGTCCGGGTATAGAGTTCTGATGTTTCCGGGGGCACCGCGACCTCATAAAGGCGTGGAGGATGTTTTGATGGCCCTCGAACAGTTAAATGAGCCCGATTTAAAATTAGCGATCGTCGGCGGGAGTCCTTATGATGATTATGATGATAAACTTGTGAAACAATGGGGGCGTTGGATTATTAAACTGCCAAGGTTTCCAGTGGAAACGATGCCGTCGGTTGTAGCGGCGGCTCATGTTGTCGTTGTTCCTCAGCGAGAAACTCTTACAGCCGTGGCTCAGTTTCCGCTCAAGCTGACAGATGGCATGGCAATGGCTAAGCCTGTTTTGTCTACGCGAGTGGGGGATATTCCAGCAATTTTAGGGGGAACGGGTTATTTAGTCGATCCGAGTTCTCCCGCTCAAATTTCACAAAAAATTCAATGGATATTTCAAAATTTGACAGCGGCTAATTTACAAGGTATGAAAGCTCGGGAAAGATGTGTGAAAAAATATAGTATTCAAGCAATGAAACCGATACTTTCAGATATAATCGCAGGTATGTAAAGGTTATTTTAAAACCACTCACGGGAGGAAGAAAAACTGGCTGTTATTAAAGAATATTTTGAGATGCCGTACTGTTTAGCTGGGAATGCTTCATGTCTGCCAATAAGCTACTCCTAAAATTTGCCAGACGATATCCCGGCAGGATTCTCTTAACTGTGATGCTGGGCTTTTCTGGCGCTTTATTTAACGGTATCAGCACGACTCTGATTGTACCAGTGCTTTTAAGTTTTTTAGAGGAAGCAATCGAGCTGCGTGGCGCTCCACCTCTAATTAAAACTTTGATGTATCCCTTTGAGGGAATGCCCGGAAATCAGCGTTTAATGTTGATGACCGGGGCGGTTGTGCTGGCAATTTTTTTAAAAAATGTTGCGAGTTATATCAATACTTTAGTAGCTACTTCTCTGACGCGATCTCTGACTTTTGATTTGCGAGAAGCAGGTTTGCGGTTGTTGTTAGAAGTAGATTTAGATTTTTACTCTAAAACTAAAGTCGGGGATTTAATTAATAGATTGGGTGGAGAGATTGGTCGGACTGCTAGTGCAGTTGGTACGGCCATCGGAATGTTTACTACCTCAATCACAGTTTTGGTTTTTGTGGGTCTGCTACTTTCGATCTCGTGGAAACTGACGGTGACAGCTACAGTTTTGCTGGCGTTAGTTGCTTGGACAAATCAATATATTATTAACCGTTCCAAGCATTTTGGCCACCTGCTTTCTGAAATGTCGAAAGATTATTCGGTTAGGGTGCTGGAAACGATTACTGGGATTCGGCTGGTTAAGTCAACCGGGAACGAGGAAAGGGAGTATCAGCGGATCAAGCATTTAATTCAAAGGCGAGAACAAGCGGATTTTCAGGCTCAGGTAAATTATGCGGCGATCGCCCCAATTAACGAAGTTGTTAATTTGATAGTTATAATTTTGATTGTATTTATAGGTCGCACAATATTTGCAAATGAGATAGAGTCTATTTCTACAATTTTATTAACCTACTTATTGGTACTTTTTAGGTTAATTCCTTTAATTTCTCAGTTGAATAGCGGGCGCAGTCAATTTGCTAATACGTCGGCTAGTGTAGAGGTGGTTAATGATTTTTTGAGGCGTGACGACAAGCCATTTATGCCGAAAGCGAAAGCTTCTGTGCAGTACACTCATTTGCGCTCGGGAATTCATTTTAATAAAATATCTTTTAGTTATCCTAACCACAAAAATTTAGTTTTGCAAGGAATTGATTTATTTATACCTCACGGCACTACTTTGGCTTTGGTAGGAACTTCGGGTTCTGGCAAGTCAACTTTGGCAGATTTACTGCCTAGATTTTACGATCCTACTGAAGGCCATATCTCGATCGATGGCACGGATTTGCGTGACTTTGAGCTGAAAAGTCTCAGACAAGCGATGGGTATTGTTAGCCAAGATACGTTTTTGTTTAATGCTTCAGTGCGCGAAAATATTGCTTACGCTAGGCCCGAAGCGACTGACGAAGAAATTGTGGAAGCGGCGAAGGGAGCGAATGCTTACGAGTTTATCCAACTGTTGCCGGAGGGGTTGGATACTCAAATTGGCGATCGCGGCGTGATTTTATCGGGAGGGCAGCGTCAGAGAATTTCAATTGCTAGAGCCCTGCTGCAAAACCCGGAAATCTTAATTTTAGATGAGGCAACGAGTTCGCTGGATACGGTTTCGGAAAGGTACGTGCAAGCGGCGATCGAGAAATTGAGTTGCGATCGCACAACCTTAGTCATCGCCCACCGCCTCTCCACAGTCCAAAAAGCCAACAAAATCGCCGTGATCGATCGCGGACAAGTAGTAGAAATGGGTTCCCACGAAGAATTGCTAGCAAAAGGAGGTTACTACACTCGCTTGTATTCAGTGCAATTTGCCGAAGAAACCGCTCGCGATGAAGCTCTAATTAGAGGTTCTTACGAAATTCGCACTCGCCTGACTCCCATGATAGCTTACCTCAAATTGCTAGTAGATGAAATGGTAGACTCTCCCGAAGAAAGAGACGAGTTAATCCGAGAATCATTTCACTCTGCTGCTAATATTTTTACTACTTTAGAATTTATAGAAAAGACTATTAAGCGTCAGGCTGTTAAAAAGTAGTCAGAAGAAAGAAGGAGGAAGAAAGAAGGAAGAAGGAAGAATTTAGGAAGAAGGAGCCATAAGTCATATCATGTCGGGTTGATTTACCTTTGTTCCCAGGGTCCGCCTAGGAATACATACAGCAGATTGCAAGTTTATAGATGACAGTAGCAGCATTTAGTAAACCAGTTTTTTAGATGTTGAGGATTTATTA
>NZ_JAUBRN010000083.1:0-22938 GCF_036701875.1 Microcoleus sp. MON1_C5
CAGTAAGTAGGTGACTCCTCCCGAATAAATGTTTCTCCCGTCCGGTAAACCTGTTCAAGCACGTCAAAGTAAATTTGTCCCTCTAACTCCGGGAAAACCTGCCGCAGTGGTTGACCAATGATGTCTAGAGTGCGTCCAGTCCCTTGCAGGTAGGTGGGATTGGCAAATTCATACACAAGATCGGCACCTTTAACAATGGCAATCATGGCAGGCAATTGCATCAGGATGTCATGCAACCGCTTGCGCTCGGTTTCGGCTTCGAGTCGGACAGATTGTTCTCGTTTTAAAAGGCGATCGCGTTCTGCTTCGATCTGTTTGCGTTCTGTAATATCAACCGAAACGCCAATCATACGAACTGCTTGCCCCGTCTCATCCCGATAGACTTGCCCCTGACTGTTGAGCCAGCGCACAACGCCGTCTGGACAAATTACCCGATACTCCGGTGCGTAGGGCTGTTCTCCAGCCATTGCCGATACCGTCGCTTGGAGCACCTGTTGTCGATCGTCTGGATGAATGAGCGCAACAAACTCTTCTCCCGTCCCTTCATAAAGACCCCAAACGTCTAGAGCATTAGCAGAACACACCACTCGATTGCTCTGCAAATCCATATCCCAGACAACCATCTGAGCGGCTGTCAGTGCTAATCGCAAGCGTTCTTCGCTCTCTCGTAATGCCTGTTCAACTTGTTTGTAATCGGTGACATCACGAGTAATCCCCAGTACCGTTTCTACGGAGCCATCAGGAGCAAATTCAGGGACAATACGTGACTGATACCATCGAATACCATAAGGAGTCGGAAACTTAAATTCAATCGTCTGTTCGGAGCCTGTTGCAAAGACTTGCCGCCAACTGTCATGCCAAACACGATATATGTCTTCTGACATTCCTAGCTCGGCATTAGTCTTGCCAAGAAATTGCTCTGATGCAATACCTGTTGCCAGTTCTATAGAAGGGCTGACATAAAGGTGGCGAAACTCTGCATCAATTCGGCTAATAATATCCGGGGCATTTTCAGCCACCATTTTGAACTGTTGCTCTTGCTGCTCCAGTTCCGATTCCAGTCGTTTGCGCTCTGTCAAATCAATGAGAAATCCGATTCCTAAATCGTCTGCTCCTCCCAGGTAAGCAGTTCCAATCAAGACAGGAACACGAGTACCATCTTTACGAATATATTCTTTCTCAAACGGCGCATGGCAGCCAACCTGTTTCATTTGGGCCATTGTCTGCCGATCTAGATGCCGATACTCTGGTGGGGTAATTTCAAGGAAATTTACATTCCCCGATAAAACTTCTTCCCGTGTATAACCCAAAACCGCTAACCAAGCGTCGTTAACTTCTAAAATATTGCCTTGAAAATCTCCGATGATGATGCCAATGAGATTTGCATCAAATAAACCTCGTAGCCGCGATTCACTCTCGCGTAAGGCTTGCTCTACAAGTTTGCGTTCGTGTAGCGCAGCTTGCTGTTGGCTCACGTCTTGGAAGACAACAACGGCTGCAACAATCTGCCCCTGGTTATCTAAAATTGGTGCTGAGTTGACGTTAATGAAAATGCGGCTACCATCATTTCGATGAATTTCTATCTCTTCGTTGGTAACGACTTCACCTGTTTTTAGCGATCGCACCAATGGATACTCATGAGGCGAATAGAGTTGACCATCTAAGTGAAAGATTTCACTGGGAATAATGGGTGCATATTCCTCAATAGCAAGCAACTGTTCGTAGCCATACCCAACAATTTGCTTGGTTTGTTCGTTCGCCAGAACTAATTTACCGGATGCCGCATCGGCAATCATGACTCCAGCAGGCATTTGTCGCAAAACGGCTTCAAATCGGGCGCGTTCAATTTCCAGCTCGTGCAACAACCGTTCTCGTTCTGCCTCCGCAAGCTTGCTAGCGCTCACATCTCGAAAATAAACCGCTACACCCTCCGCAGAGGGATAGGCATTCGCCTCTAACCAACGCTGAACCGGCTCCCCAAATTCTTCCCAGGAAACAGGAACCTGTTCCATCACTGCCCGATGTAGTTCCCTATAGGCAATTCCACCGACCAACTCAGGAAAAACCTCGTTCCAAACGTGCTTTCCCACTAGCTCTTCTGGCGTTTTGTGCAGGATTTTAGCCGCCGCCCGATTCACGTAGGTGTATCGCCAGTCGCGATCGAAGGCGACAAAAGCATCCGTAATGCTTTCAAGAATCGTTGCTACCTTGCCCTCCGTTTCTCGGGCACAGAACAACTGTTCGCTCTCAAGACTGCGGGCAAAGCGTTCAATGACTTCAGAGCGAGAAATTCCTCGCTTATAAGCCTCTTTATCGAGCGATCGCCATGCTGTATTGGTAAGAGATACGCTCACTCGTTGTTTCGTCTCCGAGTTCCAGTTGCTAACAAACTTGCCTGTGGCGTCGCGCTTCATGAACCTTCATCCGTAGGCATACACGGTCTTCTCTATTGAACCTGAGTTACTCACTCAGAAGAATCCGCCTTAAGATAGATGCTTTGGTCAGAGGGAAGATAGGAAAGAATGACCTCAATAAATACTGCGCTGTACTGGCTGCTGAATTTCCCTTTACACTCGTAGACATAGAGCTGGGCTAGACGGGAGAATCCCACGGCTTTAACGTAGTGCAGCCGTGGCAGTGTCAAATAAGTGGTGTTGCATAATTGCGGGATGATTTTGATGGTTTTGTGGCATGGACTCTCGTACCCCGAAGGCGTGTATTTTCACAGCAGGCGGGACGCCTAACCCTAATCCCCACAAGAATCCTCCTCAAATTCTGCAACGCCAAATAAGTTTCCTCACGGATGCGGATGGTGCCTATGACAATCGGGCTAGCGTTCCTTTAGCACCGAACTCATGCAAACTACGCAACTGGTCAGCAACAGCCTCAACGAAACGTGGCGACTCTACTAAATCTCCAAAAATTTCAGATAGGCCCAGTAATGGCCTGGGATCTAATTGACTCAAACTGGCGCGTTGAGTCAGGATGTCTGCTAATGGGTCATCAATGGGAATAGGTTGCCCTTGTTCATCATGACTATTGATGTATCGACACCAAGCAGCAATCGTCAAACTTAGATAATCGATCGCACCTTCAAGCTCTAATTTATCGCGGAGCGATCCCAAAACAAACTTAGGAATTTTGGCCGAGCCATTCAGGCACAGGCGCGGAAGCTGATCGCGAATTTTGGGATTGGAAAACCGTTCTATTAAAGTTTTTTTATAATCGTCTAAATCAATCCCAGGAACGGGTTGGAGTGTTGGTGTCACCTCATCCATCAGGTTAGCCACTGCTTGCTGAAACAAGGGATCGGCCATGACTTCATAAACGTAGGTATAACCTGCAACAGAGCCGAGATAGCCAATCAGCATATGGCTGGCATTGAGCAGCCGAATTTTCATCATTTCATAGGGATGAACATTCTTAGTCATCTGTACGCCCACGGATTCCCAATCGGGTCTGCCTGCACAAAAGGTATCTTCGATTACCCACTGGGTGAAAGGCTCCGCGACGCATGGAAACGCATCATCAATACCAAACTGTTGGCCCACCATTTTGATATCTGCTGGGGTTGTCAGCGGAGTAATGCGATCGACCATGCAGTTGGGAAACGCAACGTGTTCAGCAATCCAACGTCCTAACTCGGGATCGCCCATTTCGGCAAATGTTGTTAGCATTTTCCGCACCATGTTGCCGTTGCCCTGGATATTGTCGCAGGACAAGACTGTAAACGGTGCCAACCCCTTTTTACGCCGCTTTTCGAGTGCGGCTGTCAAAAAACCGTATGTCCCAATTGGTTGCTCAGGATGTTGCAAATCGTGCTGCATCGTCGGGTGGTTTACATCGAAATTACCACTTCCTTCAATGTAGTAGTAGCCGCTTTCAGTGATCGTTAGAGTAACAATTCGGCATTGGGGATCTGCTAATGCTTCAATAACTGCTTGACGATTGTCTGGTGCAAACAGGTATCGAGTGATTGAGCCAATGATTCGAGCCCGATCTCCTTCTAGCGATCGCTCAACCAAGGTATACAAACAATCTTGAGACAGCAGCGCATCCCGCATACGCTTGTCATAGTCATTGTCCAGCAATCCAACACCACAAATTCCCCAATCACTACCAGGATTCTGATGGAAATAATCATCAAGATAGAGCGCTTGGTGCGATCGATGAAATCCACCAACCCCAATATGCACAATTCCATTAGTAATTTGATGGCGATCGTACTTGGGTACGCGCACGTTTCCAGGTAAAAGAGACAGGGATGCTTGATTCAGCTTGATTGTTGAGCCTGTGCTGGTATTGCTGTTCATCTTAATTTATGACCTTGTGATGACGGCTTATTATCAGTATTGCAGAATGGATGAAAAAGGTGCAGTCAATTTTGGCGGATCTGCATGGCAAGTCGAGCGCATGACCGATCTCCGATGAAGTTGTCGCCCGAGGTATTGGTTTGGCGATCGGCTGTTAACGGGGTGACAATGCCTCTGGAACCTTGATGGTAAAAGCATTGAAGCCCCTGAACCTCAAAAAAGATGGCGGATTATTGACAGGCTTATTGACTCATACGATCGTCCGAGAGATCCTTGAACCTGATTCTCTACGATCGCCACTCTCTTTTCTTGAGTGACCAAGCGAAAGGAACTTCGCTTGGTCACTCAACTCAAAACCTTGACGCAGCCTTGCTTTCAACCTGCTTGCCACTCCGTCAAGATCGGCTGGCGTTGATTCAAGATGATGCCAATTTCCTCGTATGGCCTTGGAAGACTCAAATTCATCTGCCTTTGGTATTGGATTTTTTATTGAGATAGATTATCATCAGTGCTGTGGAGCAAAATTGCTGGCGCTGCCAGCGGTCAATTAGGAGAAGTGGATGAATTTTTCAGCAATACGTGAACAATTTTTGGCAGGCGGTCTTGTCATGTGGCCGCTGCTGCTTTGTTCAATTCTATCGGTAACGCTGGCGAGCGAACGCGCCATATTCTGGATCAAAATTTACAGACGACAAAAGCAAGTTGCTCATGATGTTTTGCGGTTCTATCAACTCAATAACATGGTAAGTGTGATCGATAAGCTCAAGCAGAATGTTGACTTACCGATCGCCCGCATTTTCCTCAGCACGTTGCAGCTTGAAGACGCGACACCTGAAGAATTTATTCTAGCGCTAGAAACCGAGGGAAAAATCGAAATTCCGCTACTGAAGCGGTTCAATCATATTTTTGACACGATCGTTGCGCTAGCACCATTGCTCGGTCTTCAAGGCACAGTATTTGGGCTAATGACCACATTTGCCTCGATTAATATTGGCAACCTTGGAGCGACAAATAAATCGGGTTTGACCGCAGGCATTAGCGAAGACTTGATTGCCACTTCTGCCGGATTACTCGTGGGCATTATCACTCTGACATTTTCCAGCATTTACCGGGGCTTATATCAGCGCGAAGTTGGCCGAATTGAAGAATATGCAGGGCAGCTAGAACTGCTCTATCGTCGTCATTATCGAATTGCACAAAAAGAATATGAACTTACCCAAAGACCCTGAAATTCCTCCACAAATTAATATTGTCCCGCTGATTGATGTGGTGTTCTCGCTGCTCACATTTTTCATTCTCTCTAGCTTGTTCTTAACCAACCCTGAAGGACTGCCTGTGGATTTGCCCAAAGCGACTTCGAGCCAGCCGACACAGGTAACGAACCGAGTCACCATCACGATTGATTCAAAAGGACAAGTCAGTCTCGATCGTCAGCCCACAACGGTAGAGGCTTTGCCCGCACAACTGAGCGCCTTAGCTGCTACTCGTCAAGGCCTGATTGCCGTGATTAACTCTGACGAAAAGGTTGATTTTGGCTTGGCTGTAGCCGTTATGGATAAGGTGCGACAGGTTAAAGGAGTTAAACTAGGCATTGCGACTCGCAGACCCGGATGACCTGTCAGCCTAAAATGCTCTGTGAACTACCACGCTTCATTTCTACGAAATAGAAGCGTGGCGTCCAGCTTCGCCAAGGCTGGATTCATAAGGTGAAGCGTTCGATGGCTGAGAATTCTTGATATTCAGCAACGCCGTTTTTCACCATCCTAACTAAGGGCCTCAAGCCTACGCCTGATGCCCCGTGTCCTTACACTGGGGTTGCTGATAATAGACCGATTAAATCGTCCATCCGCTCGATAACTTGGTGGGCACCAGCCGACACAAGACCATCTGCACGGCTGCTTCGTTCATCCTCGCTTATATGAGTTCCCCCTACATAACCGATAATCTGCCCAATTCCAGCGGCAACCGCAGCCCTTACCCCACTGACAGAATCTTCAATTGCCACGCAACCCGAAACTTCTGCGTCCAGACACTTCACTGCATGTAGGTAGATGTCAGGAAGCGGTTTGGGACGCGGAACAGGGAGAGAGTCGTGAGCACTAAATACCTGCTCGCTTGGGAAAAAGTCGGTCAGGGCAGCAGCAGTAAGGCAAGCACTCAGCCGCTGCAAGCTGCTGTTACTTACAAGTGCATATTCAAATCCGTCGTCCCGCAGGGAAGACAGCACTTGAGGCGTTCCGACCGTCGCTTTTGCCTCTACAGTAAGCCGTTCAATGGCTCTCTTTTCTTCTTCAGCCACTAGCCTGTCAATATCGCGCTCATTAAGACTGGTTAATGAATCTGGGTAGATCTTTTTGAGTATTTCCCTGTAGGGTTTCCCGGCGAAGCTTTTAACAAAGTCCTCAAGCTCATAGTGTTGAGCGCCAGGGAACTCACGAGCCACTTCATTTGTCAGCCTCCAGGCGCTCTTAAGTGCTATGGTTTCACTGTCCACGACAGTTCCGTCATGATCGAAAAGCACCACCAAATCATGCTGAAGCGCTTTCATTTAAAAGACCTCCCTCACTGTAATTTTTAAGCGTAGTCAATAGTCCGTGGGTCTGGAGATCTCGCAAAGCTTGTTGGCATTCATTATCTACGACCTCTGTCTGTTCGCAATTCTCCAATCCCAGAATCCCGCTAATCACTGCGCCTTCTTGAATCGCTGTAATTGCGCTTTGGGTATCCTTGGCCCGATAGGGTTGACCAGACTCGCACGCCTCTTCTCTGACTGCAAGCAGCCACGCCGCAACGGGAAGTATAATCCGCTTCATGCTGACCTTTCGGCTATAAGCATCCTGAAGTATCGGAAATATATACTTGCCTACTTTTCTACAGGTTTCTGAAGAGATTCTCTCAGTAGTATCGGGAAGAGCCTCGTTACTGAGCCTTAGTAACACCTGCTCCATATATTGTTCGCACATCTCGCGAGGCACTGGTGTTGCTGCTGCGATATCGTCCATGAGAAGCCGAGTAAACAACTGGAATTCCGGTACCGCGATCGCCTCGTGCATATACTCTATACCTGCTCTTACAGCTAAACAGGCTATGAAAGAGTGTACTGCATTCAAGAATCTCGACTTCATATAGAGGAAGGGAGTGATGTCGCTAGTCATAATCACCCCCGTATCTTCCCAGTTGGGTCGATCGCCTGTGAAGTTGTCTTCCACGACAAACTGCCAAAATGGTTCCGTTACAATGGGTGCGCGATCGCGAACTTGCAACAGTCGGTTGGGGTAGTTATAGTCGGATTCTTGCTCTTGAGGCACAATCCTGTCTACAACCGAATTAGGGAACGTGGCGTTATCCCTGATGTATTCTGCAAGCTGAGGATCGATCTCTTCAGCGTAAGCTAGCACTGCTTTTCGCAGGATCTCCCCGTTTCTTGGGAGGTTGTCGCAAGAAAGGGTTGTGAACGGAGTCATTGAGCGATCGCGTCGTCGGCGTAGCGCCTCTACTATAAAGCCAATTGCAGTTGTTGGAGTGGAAGGATTTCGCAGATCGTGCGCGATGTCTTCATGCGTTGTGTCGAGATTAAAATTCTTGTCTAGATGGTACCCTCCTTGAGTAATAGTAAGAGTCACCAGATGCACAGAGGGAGACGCCATCTTTTCAAGCACATACTCGCACTTCTCTCTACCATTAACTATTTCCCTGATAGAACCTATAACTTCCGCTTCCTCACGATTTTGAGCGCAACTAGAGTGTTTGGTCAAAGTGTAAAGGAATCTCTGGGGTTTCAACCTAGTAATGGTCTGTTGACTCTTGAGGCTAACCCCACAAATCCCCCATCTCTGCTCTGGGAAACCCTTCTGTGCAAGATAGTTATGTATTATGTAGGCAAGGTGACCCCTAAAAAAACGACCTGGCCCGAAATGGACGATACCAGTCTTCAGCGCCCTCCTGTCGTAAAGAGACTGTTGCCTCCACAAACCAGTTACAGTATTGAAGCGAGAGCTTGAAGAAACACTGGGCGGTCTGAGTAAGTTAACCATGATACTTCTTAAATAAGTGTGATCGGGTAAAAGGAAAATTTGTCAGTCTGGGTATACCCAATGACCTACAAGCAACACAAATGTCTTAAACTGCGAAAATGTCGGGTAACCTTTGTGCCATCTACAAAGAAGCGTATTACCAGATGGTAGTTAGGGTGTGACAGATAGAGCAGAGAAAGAAAAAATCAGGTAAACCTAATTAAGAATCAAAGCTCAATTGGTCATTAACCTGAAGTAAGGCACAAGACTACGCCACCTACTGCAACTTTGTTCAACTGTGGCAAGTGCGTAAGCCGAATGTATGTCTTATAATGCCCAAAAAGAGTGCTTTTTATTCTGGCTTTAGATTCCCCCATAACTCTGTAGACTTTGATGTTATTTCCCTTGGTCGCTGCTCTCCTCCTTTTTCAGGAGAATCTACAAACAATTCTTTATAGGTACTTATAACAACAGGGTAATTAGGGTCTGACAGGTAGAACAGAGAAAGAAGAAATCAGGTAAACTTAATTAATTAAGAATCAAAGCTCAATTGGTCATTAACCTGAAGTAAGGCACAAGACTACGCCACATACTGCCACTTTGTTTAGCTTGGACAAGTGGATAAGTCGAATGTCTTTCCTATCAGGCGCTAGACTGCTTTTAAATTATGCCCTTAGATTACCTAATAGCTCTGTACACCTTGTATATTATTGGCGTTGGTCGCTGCTATCATCTGTCTTCAGGAGAATATACAAATAATTCTTTAGAGGGACTTATAATCACAATCAAGTGTATACTTCGTTACAACCAGTTAAGTTAGAGTTTGGCGTTTGTGTAGCAAGCGTCCAAAAAACAACGCTTGCCTTGAAAAGTCCTGTCTGTAGCCGCTGGCTGATACAGCATTGCAAGGCCGTTTCAGTCTGTCCATAAATTTTTAAAGTTTCCTCACTCACAACTGGGCTCTGCACTCCTGCTGAGCAAATCCTCCACAGACACCTGACAATCTGGAAATGCCAAAGGTGCGATTAAATCCGACTCTGCCAACACAACCGGGCTAGCATAACACTCTGCCCCTGGCTCCGAAAACACATACAATCGACGGGCATTGATATCTAGAATCCAAATACTCCCTGATTCCTGACCGAGCGATCGCAAGCAGGGGCTTTCAATTCCCTGTTAGTTAAGTTAGATCGCTCCGTAGATGTTGCCCGCGTGGAAGAGTTATCTTGTTTGGACGAACGGCGGGCTGACTTGAATATTTACCGCGCACTATTGAGGCGCATCAAGAGTCAACTTGCTCTACTTTCTTGAGGTAAAAGCTGACGGCAAGAGCTTCTCTAAAATTGGAATTACGACTCGACTAATTGAGGAAGGGATAGCCGCAGTGCAGCGGGATGTGAGAGTCCATTACTCAGAGGTGGCCATCAACTTGCTGGGATTGTGGGAACACCGAGGGAATGGGGAACTGTACTTCAAACACCGCTACAAAGTGTTTAATTATCGCATCGAGAAACTGACGGAGTATTTCGTGTTTCTCAATGTCAAGCGCACCCTACGGGATTTGTTTGAAATGGAAGCAAGAGTGCTCAGTAATGTTGAGCAGCAGGCGATCGGCTTGTGCTGCGTGATGTTGAGTTGGATGTGCGGGTTCGGGGTGAGTGCGATCGTCAAACAACAACCTAGACGAACGCCACCTCCGATTTCTAATTCAGCTTCAGGGAACTGCGGAGCGTTTTTGAATGCGCCCAAAAGAATGGGGACGCTCTCAATCTTCGCTTGTCAGGAAGTACGGTTCTCCACAAAAGTTTTTAGCTTTGAAGCGTTCCTCACTGCATTTCCCTCTCCGTCGTTGTTGAAGTAGACGAATACGCTTCGCCCCTGGCTTTCCCACTCGTGGATGCGATCGGCCCACCAATGTAAATCATCATCCGAGTAGGAGCCGCCGTAGAGATTGTTGGGGTCGGGGCCGTGGAGGCGCACATAGACGAATGAGCCCGTTGCGCGCAGGATACAGGGCAGGAGCGCCCCGCTCATCACGCAGTAAGCCGCTCCTTGGCGTTCTAGCAGCGAAAATACCTCTTCTGTGTGCCAGCTTGGGTGTCGGAATTCCACAGCTACTTTGATCCAGGAGGGCACCTGTTCTAGAAAATAGGCTAGGCGGGCTAAATCGCAGCCGAACTGGGGAGGAAGCTGGACGAGCAGAATACCCAGTCGATCGCCCAGGCATTGAAGTCCCTCACTCATCCGTTCCAACCACTTTTCTGGTGAGTAAAGACGCTTGGAGTGCGTTAGACCGCGGGGCGCTTTTACGGTCATCAAAAATCCTTGGGGGAGGCGCTCTCGCCAGTTAGCAAAGGTAGTGTTTGGTGGCCAGCGGTAGTAGGTGCTATTAACTTCGACGGTTTGATAGTGCTGGGTATAGCAATCGAGCCTAGAGCGAGGCGGTAGCTGGTGGGGATAAAGCACACCTTCCCAATGGTCGTAACTCCAGCCTGAAGTGCCGATGTGAACAATCGAATCGGGGTTCATTATCCCTTCCATGATTCGGATCTGGAAATCGCTACTAAACAAACAAAGTCCGCGCAGGCGGACTAAGAATATAATATTTGAAAACTGGATGCGATTGAATTAGTTGGATCGATCGCTGCTACCTAGATCTGTAGCTTTTTCTACTGCTGCCTGTGCCGGCGTAACTGCTTCGCCCACGTTATCTTTTACCGATTCTATAAATCTTTTGGTACTGGGGGCAATCGGTTGGTCGAGATTCAGCTTTTCTCGGATATTGTCAAGTACACCCGTGGCATCCTTCTCTGTATCGCTTGTTGGCTGCTGAGCGGGACGGGCAACTTCGTAAGACTTAGCTTCAGGGGTTAAAGATGTAGCGATCGCTTGCATTTTGTTGCCCGACAATTCCAATTCGGAGCTAAAAATCAGCGCTATTCCTACAGCAAAGATTATTCCTACTCGCAGGCAAATTGTAACTAAGCGCGATGTAAACTTTTTCATTGAAAAACTCTGTTTTTTCTATGACGACTGTAATATACAATAATTGCTGTTGTTGGTTTGCAAATCTATCTAAAGATAGGACTTCGTGTCAATTTATTGCGTTAACGTTCACCTAAATCAACCTCAACAAAAAAGTTTTGAGCGCTGCAGCGCCAACAGGCGATCGATCGCAACTACGAACTCAAGAAAGGTACATTTACTACTTCCCCTGACACCGCTCCGACTTGCACTTTCAGTCCTTCACCGCCCGCTTTTGTGCGGATGTAAGCAAGACCAAAAAAGCCCGATTCAGTTTCCGTAAAACTGGTGAGTTTGCCGACTTTTTCCTCTCCGATTGTGACGGCTGTTCCGGGTTCAACCGCACCGCTCAACTGCACGCCCCAAAGTTGCTGTTTGACTCCTTTGTAGGTGTTCAAGCGGGCAATTGTTTCTTGACCGATGTAGCAGCCTTTGTCATAGGTAATCGTGTGTAAAAGACGGGCTTCTAAGGGGTTGTAATCGTCTGTGAGTTCAAAATCGGGTGCGGGGCGTCCTTGTTCGATTCGCAGTTGTTCCCAAACTCGATCGCCCATCGGTACGGCCCCAGCTTTGACTAATTCATGCCACAAGCTTGCTGCATCGCTTGCTGGCGCAATTAACGTGTATCCGGGAGTTGCTAAACCGCTACCAACCGCAACTCGAACCCCCCCTTCATCCCCCCCTTGGTAAGGGGGGGAAAGAGGGGGGGTTTTTATCAATTTGTGAGTAGCGTAAGGTTGATTTTCTAGTTCGGTAACTCCGATTTTTTCTAGTAGTTGAGTGCTTTCCGGGCCGAGGAAACTGAAAGCAACAGTTGTATCGGTTAAATCTGTTAACTCGACGCGATCCATTGGGAAAATATAGCGATCGAGCAATTCCAGTAGTTGGCGGCGGCGGTTGGCTGAGACTAGCAGCAGTACGGCATCTTCTGTAGCGTAAGCGGTGGCGAGGTCGATCGTCCGGGCGGTGGATGTGACAAAAACGGTATCGCAACCTTGACCGGGTTTGAGTATATTAAAGTTATTGGTACTTTGATTGTGCAAGAACCGCAGTCGATCGCTGTCTGAGATTTGAATGCGCCCCCAGTGAGTGCGATCGTACAAAGCCACACCTTGTTTAGTTGCCGCGATCGCTTCTGCGTCATTACCAAAACTCACTGGCACAATTTCTTTGGTTGTTAACTCTGCAAAAGTAGCACCAGCCGCTGCTTGAATGTCGTGCAATTCTTGAATCCGCATAAAATTTTGTTGACTGTTGAGTGTTGACTGATGACTGATGACTGTTGACTGTTAACTGCTGCTTTCCTGTCAACTGACAACTGACTATTTGCCCAAATTGGCGAATATTTCTTGTATTAATTGGCTGGCTTTGGCATCAAGACGATTCCAATCTACATCGCCAGTGTCATCGTCAATCAAGCTAGTGTCAATTACGACTTCCTGGCTTTGCAGTTGAGTGTGAGCGGGCTGGTAGTTGACAAAGCAGACTCGATAGCAAAGTTCCCAAATATCGACGCATCTTTGCTCGCCTTGAAGCTCTAAAATTAGTTGATAGCCAGGAATAGGAATCTGCACTTCTTGATAAGTGCCAGTCCAGACAGACTCCTCTAATTGTTTGCGGATGTTGTCGAGCACTCGGATCATCGCTGGCTGCATGAGCAGTTCAGCTTGCTGCCACGCGATCGGGCTCGTTATTTTAGGCTTCATCTGTCTTCCCCCGTAGAGACCCCCACTGTACCTGTACCCAGGTCAGTGGCGGGAGGAAACTGGGCCCGAATCTATGCAACATAGCCATAACCATCCTGTTTGTGAATGTGTTTGCAATAACGATGACTAATTCCTTGAATCAGTCCATTCGCTGTGGAAATATTAAAGCTTCCACTAGCACGAGTTGCAATTCTCCCTTTGTAGATTCCCACTTTTTTTCCACTCGTCACAATCGCTTGGACAATATCCCCCGTTTGGAAACCAAAATGAAACTTGGTTCTGGAAACATGGCGATTGGGAAAGCCAAAACGATCGGTTCTACAAGACTGTCTTGAACCATGTCCCATCGCTGAAATCAGCAACGGTTTAACTCCTTTGATTGTTAATTCACGAGTGGAAAGTCCAACACACGCTGCATCCAACCAGTGAGTTTTTGTTAATCCTTGTTGGGAACGGTTGAATTTAGTTAGTCCTCCCGATCCCGTTTCAACTGGCAGACCAGTCGCCTTCAGAGTTTCTAACAACGCAAATCGGGTGGTATTGACCGAGGCTGCATCTGCCAAAGGTTTTTTGGTTTGTCCCAATATTCTCTCCTGTTTTGCTGGGTCTTTCTGCAGAAATTCTTTAAGGTCTTTCGTCCCTTTCTTCCTGTTACATTTTTCGCAACTCAAAGTTAGGTTAGTAATTGAATTTGAACCTCCTTTTGCCCTTGGGTGAATGTGTTCTATTTGCATTGGAACATCCTTAACTCCACAGTAGGCACATGCTCTATTCCACTTTTCCAGCAAGTATTCTCTGGTTTCATATCCAGTGAGAGTTCCTTGCTGATATTCTTTCCCTTGGATTTCTGGATTTCGCATCAACTGCATATCAAAGCGGACTAATTCTTGACTAATGGCTGCAATCGGTGTGAATTTGCGTAATCTTTCTACCCAAGTTTTGATATTCTCAATTCGACTTTGTAAGCTAGGGGGTAGCCATCCTTTTGGACGGGTTCTATTTAAGAAACGTGGTTGGCGGCAGCGAGTTTTCCGATTCCGTCTGCTACGTCTCAATTGTCGTCTGGACGTTAAGGCTTCTCTAATCGCCAAGCCCCGATGTTTGATCTCGGCGGCGAAAACTACCTCACCGGTGATATCCTTAACTAAGGCAATGCCTGTATATTTTGCACCAGGGTCAATCTTTAAACGAAGTCCTTGTACTGGCGAATCGGGATGCGATTCTTTGAGAATTAAGGTGAAAGGAAATCGTCTAAAGACAGCAGCTTTTCTCTGCCACAGTAATTGTCTGGCTTGGGCCGGATGAATTGGATCTAAGGGTCGTTTTTCTGAGTCCACGATCAAGACTTTGGACATTTCTGTCCCTCCTTTCGGGTAATGTTCGCCTAGTCAATGTTTCTAGAGCTTTTTGCACCTAACGCACTACCTCCCAAATGGTTGTTTAACGTTAGATGACAGAGCTACAAACTGGCGTCGCATTTGTAGGTGTCGTGACTTAAGAAACGTAGTGAGCTAACACTTAGACGGGTCAACTAGGGCTGTATTTCAAGCCCCCACTAGAATCGGTACTCCGATTTAGTGGTGGGTTGTCGACATACAAGGTTCTAAAAAAGAAAATCAATAAATTAATTTTCTAGCATTGCGTGCCAACTTTTGAGACATCCGCCACAGAATGTTAAATTTAGTCGTCACCCAATTCAAAAGTCAACCGTCAACAGCCACAGTTAAAGCCGTTCTCGGCTTGAGGGCTAAAAACGGCTGAAACTGTTGATATTGAGTTATCTGATGGGTAATGTAGGATTTGAACCTACGGCATCCTGCGTGTAAAGCAGGCGCTCTACCACTGAGCTAATCACCCAATTGCACTCACCGGGATTTATCATATCACAGTAACTCAGAAAGATCAAGTAAAAAAAATCCTAAACTTTAAATGCCCTCTGGCCGCACCCACGATCAAATAACCATGTGGAGTTTGCCCTTGGTGGCAGCCCTCACCTTTGGCCAGACTCAGAGCAGCAACCTGACTTTGCTCGTTTCCGGCAGTTTCTTATTCGGCGGGCTGATGTTTGGCCCCGACTTGGATATCTACTCCTGCCAGTATCAGCGCTGGGGATGGTTCAAAGCGATTTGGCTCCCGTACCAAAAAAGCCTGCGCCACCGCTCTTTTTTGTCCCACGGCCCTCTAATCGGTACTGCTTTGCGAATCTTGTACCTCGCTATCTGGATTGCGGTTCTCGGAATGTTGGGATTGGCAATTGCCGAAAAAGTCGGGAACTTAGGCGGGAATTGGCAGGAAGCGGTTTTCAGTTATGGGCGATCGCTCTGGGAACACCACATCGAAATTTTAGCCGTATACATCGGTCTAGAATTGGGCGCTATGAGCCACTATCTGAGCGATTGGGGCGGCTCGGCTTACAAAAGATTCAAAAAAAAAGGATTGAGCGGGTTGCGCCCTCCTAAGACAATTAAGAGGCCCAAAATCAAAGCTCCCACTCGCACCTCTAGTAAATCCATAGCAGAAGGAAGAAGGAAGAAGGAAGAAGGAAGAAGGAAGAAGTAAGAAGGAAGAAGGAAGAAGGAAGAAGGAAGAAGGAAGAAGGAAGAAGTAAGAAGGAAGAAGGAAGAAGTAATAAAATTAATGGTTGGAGCCCTTAACAACGTTATAACCGTCTTACCGGTTGATATAAAAGGTAAATTATTATGTCTAATTCTGAAAGTCGATCGCTCACAGCACTCAAAGAACTTATAGAAGTTGTGGCTAAATTGCGATCGCCAGACGGCGGATGTCCTTGGGATTTAGCCCAAACTCCCCAAACTCTAGTTCCTCACATCATAGAAGAAGCTTATGAAACGGCCGACGCGATTCGCAAAGGAGATAAAGATGCGATCGTCGAAGAATTGGGCGACTTACTGTTACAGGTAATTCTGCAAGCTCAAATTGCCAGCGAATCCAATCAATTTACCTTCGCCGAAATCGCTGTCGGCATTACAGAAAAACTAATTCGGCGACATCCCCACGTCTTCGGCGATGTCGAACTCAACAGCGTGGATGAAGTCAACGAAAACTGGGAAAAAATCAAAGCAGCAGAAAAAGGCACAACTTCGGAAAAGCCGCCAACTTTAGCCTCGAAAATGAGCCGTTATGCTAGCACTTTGCCACCGATAACCGCCGGGATGAAAATCTCTCAAAAAGCTGCGGAAGTGAGTTTTGATTGGGAGAGTGTAGACGGCGTGTGGGATAAATTTCACGAAGAAATGGCCGAATTTGAACACGCTCTCAAACACGAGGATAAGGCAGCGCAGCAGTCAGAATTGGGAGATATTATGTTTGTGTTGATTCAATTAGCTCGCTGGTACGATTTAGATCCGTCGGCTGCTTTGCAAGGAACAAACGATCGCTTCGTGCAGCGGTTTGCGAAGGTAGAGGCTGCGTGCGATCGACCTTTGTCGGATTATGCCCCAGAAGAGTTAGAATCTCTGTGGCAGCAAGCTAAAGCTTTAATTGCTAAACAAAAGGGCGATCGGTAATCAATCACCGCAGATAAACAACAATATACGACATAAAACCAACTCTATCACAAAAGACGTGCTAGAGTGTGAAGATGGAAAAAGCCTACCGCTACCGATTCTACCCCACCATCGAGCAAGAAAACCTCTTGCGACGGACAATGGGCTGTACTCGGCTAGTGTACAACAAGGCTTTGGCTTACCGCACAAAATCTTGGTACGAACGCCAGGAAAGAGTTGGCTACGGCGAAACTTCCTCTATGCTGACGAACTGGAAGAAAGAGGAAGAACTTGATTTCTTGAATGATGTTAGCTGCGTACCTCTTCAGCAAGGACTCCGCCATCTTCAGGCAGCGTTCACCAATTTCTTTGCAGGACGAGCCAAGTATCCTAATTTCAAGAAGAAGCATAACGGTGGTAGCACTGAATTTACCAAGTCTGCCTTCCGTTGGAAAAACGGACAGGTATTCTTGGCTAAATGTAACGAGCCGTTACCTATTCGTTGGAGCAAACAAATTCCCGCAGGTTGTACTCCGTCAACTATTACGGTGAAGTTAACACCTGCTGGACTCTGGTTCGTGTCAATCCTCGTGGACGACTACACAATCAAGCCACTTCCAAAGTCAGATAAAGCTATTGGATTGGATGTGGGGATTACCAGCCTGATTGCTACCAGCGACGGCGATAAAATCACCAATCCCAAACCTTTCAAACAACTACGGAAGAAGTTAAAAAGAAAGCAAAAAGCTTTGGCTCGCAAGCAAAAAGGAAGCAACAACCGAGAAAAAGCACGGAAACGAGTAGCAAAAATCCACGCGCAGATAACTGATGTGCGTAAAGATTTCTTGCACAAGCTAACGACTCGACTCGTTCGTGAAAACCAAACCATTGTAGTTGAGGATTTAGCTATCAAGAATATGGTGAAAAACCATAAATTAGCTCTTGCCATCAGCGATGCTAGTTGGGGTGAATTAATTCGCCAACTAAGCTACAAGTGTGAGTGGTACAGGCGGGATTTAATAAAAATAGACCGCTGGTTTCCTAGTTCTAAGCGCTGTGGAAACTGCGGTCACATTGTTGAGAAGTTGTCGCTGAACATTCGCGAATGGGAGTGTTCTACGTGTGGGACTAATCACGACCGCGATATCAATGCGGCAAAAAATATTTTGGCGGCTGGGCTAGCCGTTTCAGTCTGTGGAGCGACCGTAAGACCTGAAGAGAGCAAGTCTCGGAAGGCTGGTGCTATGAAGCAGAAACCCAATTAGCAATGATTGGGAATCCCCGTACCTTCAGGTCGGGGTGGATGTCAAATCCAAACCTGCCCCACCCTTGGAGAACTCTCGCAGCTCAAAACATCCATTCAGTACGACAGCCGGAAATTCAAAAAACAATCTCTCCCTAAAACGCTTGACTTTTTAAATCAAATGTGCATTGAAAGACAAGACGAACTCAACATCTGGGAAAGCTTAAACTGCATTGCTTCCTAGCAAAAATGAGGCAGATTTCCTTGCCAAAAAACAGAAGCGAAACATTTGCGAGCAATTGCGAGATAAAATCACCCCAAAAATCACCCGCGAATGCTCCGCCACATTCATGAAAGCAATCACCAAAGCACTTAAGACATTGCTTGAGCGATATAATCAAAATAAGGAGCTGCTTCCTTAGCATCCTCCTGATTGAGCAAAGCCAAAGAAGCTTCCTTCAAACAGCGGATAGCTTCGACCATGCCAGGAACAGGAACGCCCAGAGAATTATACATTTCCCGAACGCCAATCAAACCGATGCTTTCGATCGGCTCTTTGTCACCCGCCAAGATACCGTAGGTAATCAGGCGCAAGTACCAGCCGTAGTCGCGCAGACACAAAGCCCGTTCGCGCTGGCCGTAAGCATTGCCGCCAGGAGAGATAAAATCAGGTCGTTTTTTCCAGAGTTTTTTACTAGCTTCTTCAACAATTTTCCTCTCACTGTCAGACAGCGCAGTAGCAATACGCACCCGCTGTTCTCCGGTTTTAAAAAAATCTTTGATGCTTTGAAGTTCGCCGGTACTGGGATAGCGAAGTTCGTCGTCGGCTTGGAGAATTAGTTGGCTAACTACGCTCATTGTTATTCAAAAAAATTGAGGATATTTGAGAGTAAGATTAATTGACATTCTCATCCCTTAAAGATGAGATTCTTGGTTGGGCGATTTACTTTGCTTCTAACATTTATCAACATTAGAAGTAGCGGGTAAATCTCCGCAAACGTTATGCTTGATGTTCAAGCCCGTTTCCCTGTGTTCCAGGGTACTGCGGGAAAAACTCAAAAACTGCGAGTGAGAGTTTTGATGTCGGCAGACACTTTGACTGTTTAACGAGTTTTTGCTAGCTCGCCCCAACAGCATATCGCACAGGCACGGGTAGGGGCAACTCACAGCCGGCTTGACTTGCAGGTTGAAGCTTGGCTTTAGCACCAAGACTTTCAGCAGCAGGAAGACAGCCTGCAATTGAGCTTGAGTGCGATGACTTACGCCCCGCTTCGCTACGACTTATCTCAGGAAAGAGAGAGCGATATTGCATTACCATATTAAATCCTACCACGACTACTTGTGACCAAATCTAAATTCCCGACCCCAAACTCGACGAAATTGGCAAACCCTTGCCAGCAAGGTCAACTGATTGAGATAGAGATTACTGACTTGACAGACACCGGCGACGGAGTTGGTCGTTTTGGTGAGTTAGTAGTGTTTGTGCCCGATACCGTGACGGGCGATCGAGTCCTTGTCCGCCTCGTGCAAGTCAAATCCACCTATGCTACAGGCAAGCTGGACACACTTCTCGAAGCCTCCGAACACCGCATTCGAGCTAACTGCATTGTCGCCGACAAGTGCGGTGGCTGTCAGTGGCAGCACGTAGACTATCAATATCAGCTTGCAGCCAAGCAAAATCAAATCATTCAAGCCTTAGAAAGGATTGGCGGATTTAGCAATCTGCAAGTTGATGAAATTTTAACGGGAAAAATCGAGGGATTTCCTCAATTTTTGGGATACCGCAACAAAGCGACTTATCCCGTGGCAATATCTGCAACAGGTCAAGTCCAAGCAGGTTACTATCAAAAAAGCACTCACAAATTAGTCAATCTCAATCAGTGTCCGGTGCAAGACCCGCGCCTCAATCCTTTGTTAAAAGAAGTCAAAGAAGACATCCACTGGCGGGATTGGCAAGTCTACGACGAAAAGAAACATACAGGAGAATTGCGTCACTTGTCCTTGCGGATCGGACGGCGCACCGGCGAGATGCTGCTAACTTTAATAGTTCGCACTGGAGACTTGCCGGGACTCGAAGAGCAAGCATCAGAGTGGCTGAAACAATATCCTCAACTGGCAGGGGTTTGTTTGAATATAAATCCTGCTCAAACTAATGTGATTTTTGGGACAGAAACTCGCTGCATAGCGGGTCGTTCTTATCTGCGAGAAAGCTTTGCTGGTTTGAAATTTCAGTTAAGAGCCGATACTTTTTTCCAGGTAAATACAGAGGCTGCTGAAGCTTTGTTAGAGGTGATGGTAGGGGAATTGAATTTGCAGGGAAACGAGGTTTTGGTTGACGCTTACTGCGGAATTGGTACTTTTACTTTACCCCTGGCAAAACAAGTAAAAATAGCCATAGGTTTAGAAGTGCAACCGGCGGCGATCGAACAAGCCAAATTAAATGGTGAGTTAAATGACGTGAGAAATGTCGATTTTCAGGCGGGAACTGTAGAGAGTTTGCTGCCTTCCTTGGGATTGACACCGGATATTGTGCTGTTAGATCCGCCGAGGAAAGGGTGCGATCGCGCGGTTTTGGAAGCTATCAAGGAAATCAAACCAAATCGCATTGTTTATGTTAGCTGCAAGCCTGCTACTTTGGCTCGCGACCTCAAGATTTTGTGCGAAAATGGGGATTATAAGTTAGCGCGAGTGCAGCCGGCGGATTTCTTTCCTCAGACTTCTCATGTTGAGTGTGCGGCTTTTTTGGTCAGGTGAATGAAAGGGCGATCGAGCTTATTTGATTAAGTGTGAGATAGCATTTATTGCAGGTTAAATCTTTTGATGAGGTTCCTGATGCTTTTTGCCTGATTAACTCGACAGAGAATGAAGATTAGGTATTTGTGGTTTGGGTTAGTGGCGATCGCCCTTCAGTTAGATTGGTTTGTTGAGGGGCGATCGCACACTATTGCTCCCCTTCATTCAATTCGCTCAAAACTGTTACCACTGCTGATGCTTGCTCTGGATACAGCCGCGCTAAATATCCACACATTTGATAGGCAGTATCTAAGTAGTATGCACAGGGAATTAACAAGCGTTTAAAATTTACTCGATCACCTGTTTCAGCGAACCAGAAGGCAATGTCACGTAAGTGCGTGTTACGGTCGCTAAGCATCGCCTCTAATGTTCTTAGAGCCTCCTCACCTTTTCCTGCTATTGCTTGTATTTGAGCAATGCTCTTGAGCGCTTCCAAGCGTTTTTGTTCATCCTCAATTTTTTCTTTAGCTGCAAGGGCGATATCAAGAGTTGTAACTTGTTCTCCTTTTTTGAACTGCTCCCAGGCGATTGTCCAAAGTGCGTTTAGTTGCTGGGCTCCCTCTTTAATCTCGTTGATAATTTTAATAGCAGTGGGAAAGTCCCCTATTTCTGCATATCCTATGGCTATTATAGAAAAATCATTATCACGTTCCCGTTGTTCTTTTGTTTGTGCAGCTTCAAGAAGATCGGCAAAAGTTGCTAAGGCTGCTTGGGTTTCTCCTATAGTTGATCGTGCCACTGCTATAATAGTCAAAAGCTCAACCTTGTTTGCCAAATTTAGAGAGATAGAATCTGCATTTTTATAGTATTCATCAGCTTTATTCAGAACTATCTTGGATTTCTCTATTTGCTGTGGCTTTGCCTCTATCTGCAACTGTACTATACTTATGAGTGCATTAACGTGATAGTATGGCATACGGATTATTTCCAAAGTTCTCAGAGCAACGTCAAACTCTCCTAACCGTGCCTGTGCTTCTGCTACGAATCCCAAAGTTTTCGAGCGTTGGTATTCTTGGTTGTCACTAATCTGTTGTGCAATTTCATAAGCGCGATCGCAGATAATTTTTGCTTCTTGTATTTTTTCTGCTTCAATGAGTATTGGTACTAATATTCCTGCTAGTACATTTGCTGTTTCCCTCGGATTCTCCATACTTTGTGCGATTTCGCAGGCAATACTAGCGGTAGTCACTCCTAGTTCTTTTTGAGCATTTTTTACCTGTACTTCTGCTACCCTTGCTAGGGCTAATAACCTGATAAAGGAGATTGAAGCTTCAAGGGGTTTTTCAATTTTAAGGACATTAGCAAAAGTAGCTCGTGCTGTTTCAGTTTGTCCAGTTTGTACCTGTATCTCTGCTATTACTCCTAGAGTTTTTGCTCGCATGAATTGAATATCTATTTCTGTGGCTATCTCTAAAGCGGTAGTAAAGTCTTCTGCTCTTGCGTATGCCTCTGCTATTGCTGATAAAACTTCATCCTTCCACTCTTTACCGCCAACCTTGTCCTTGATTTCCAGTAGGGCGGGAAAATTTTTCTCTTTGCCTTGTATCCTTACTATTCCCACCAAAGCCTGCGTTTTTTCTAGGTTACTCTCAATCTGTTCAGCAATTTCAAGTGCCTCCTTAGTAAATGGGCTTGCCTCAGCTTTGGCTATTGCAATTCCACAAAAAGCCTGTGCCCTATAGGTTAGCCAATCAATCCGCTTTGCCGTTTCAAACGCACCAGGAAAATTTCTTGCCTCAGCTTGCGATATTGCAATTTCCAACCAAGCCTCCGATTGATAATGCTTAATCTCAATTTCTTCAACAGTCTCTAGTGCCGTAGTAAATTCTCTTACTTTGGCTTGCTCTATTGCTATTCTCATTAAGGCGTATGCTCGTCTGTCTAAAAAGTCAATTTTTTTAGCATTTTCGCGGGCATCCTCAAACTCTCTTACTTCAGCTTGTGCTATTACAATTTTTTGTAATACATCAGTTTGCTTTTCTTCGTCTGTAATACCATTTGCTATTTCTAAATTTCTTGTAAAAAAGGCTTTAATCTTGTCTTTATTTCCTATTTTAAACCACACTTTAGTTAGACCTATACTTATAAAAAGTTGGTCAACTTCTGGTTTAGATTCAATTTTTTGTATAGTGGCGATCGCTTCTTTAACCATTCCTACCTCTGCCTGAACATTTGCTAGATAAACAAACGCATTTACTTGATACAATGGGTTGTCTATCTTATTATCTGCTGTTTCAATAGCTTCAGTCAAAGTGGCTTGTGCTGATACCAATTTAATATGAAGCTGCATAGAATAAAGCTTCCAGAATGAAAGTGTAAGAAGATAGTGAACTCATTTCT